>JAWVGD010000096.1:0-5947 GCA_033855515.1 Baekduia sp. | reverse complement strand
CTCACGCGAGCAGCGCGCGCGCCTGCTCGAGCTGCTCGCGCACGCGGGCCAGCGCGGTGCCGCCCTCGGAGGTCTTGGACTCCAGCCAGGACGACTGCGCGAGCACCGCGCGCGCGTCCTCGCCCAGCGCGGGGACCGCGACGTCGGCCAGCGAGCGCCCGGACTCCACCGCCTCGCGCACGAGCCCGGCGATGACGCCGTGCGACTCGCGAAACGGCGTGCCCTGCTTGACGAGCAGGTCGGCCAGGTCGGTCGCCGCGATCAGCTCGTCCGAGGCCGCCTCGCGCATGCGCTCGCGATCGAAGCGCGCCCCGGCGATCATGCCGGTCGCCGCGGCGAGGCAGAGGCGCAGCGTGTCGACGGAGTCGAACAAGTGCTCCTTGTCCTCCTGCAGGTCCTTGTTGTAGGTCAACGGCAGCGCGTGCATCACGCCGTGCAGCGCCTGCAGGTGGCCGACGATCCGCGGGGCCTTGGCCCGCAACAGCTCGCCGGCGTCCGGGTTCTTCTTCTGGGGCATGATCGACGAGCCCGACGACCACGCATCGGGCAGCAAGAGGAACCCGAACTCCGACGAGGACCACAGCACGATCTCGGCCCCGAGGCGCGAGAGATGCGTCGCGCACGTCGCCGCGGCCGAGAGGTAGTCCAGGATGAAGTCCCGGTTGGCCACCGCGTCGACGGAGTTCGGCGAGACGCTGGAGAAGCCCAGCTCGCGCGCGACCATGCCGCGATCGGTGTCGAAGTTCACGCCCGCCAGCGCGCCGGCGCCCAGCGGCAGGACGCCGCAGGCGGCCTCGACCGCGGCGAAGCGATCGCGATCGCGCGCGGCCATCCAGAACCACGCCAGCAGGTGGTGCGAGAGGTAGATCGGCTGGGCGCGCTGCAGGTGCGTGTAGCCGGGCAGCGCCCAGTCGAGGTGGCGCTCGGCCGCGGCCAGCAGCGTCTCCATGTAGATCGTCAGCTGCGCCTGGGCATCGCGGGCGGCGTCCCGCGTGAAGAGCGTGACGTCGGTGATCACCTGGTCGTTGCGCGAGCGCGCCGTGTGCAGCTTGCCGCCGGGACGGCCGACGATCTCGGTCAGCCGCCGCTCGACGGCCATGTGGATGTCCTCGTCGTCGGGCTCGAACGGGAACGTGCCGCCCTGCAGCTCGGCCTCGACCGCGTCCAGGCCGCTGAGGATCGCGTCGCGGTCGTCGTCGCCGATGATGCCCTGCGCCGCCAGCATCCGCGCGTGCGCGCGCGACTGCGCCACGTCGTGGGGCCAGAGCCGCTGGTCGAAGCCCAGCGACGTGTTCATCTCCCGGAAGGCCGGGTCCTGAGGCTCTGCGAAGCGCGACATGTGGCGCGCAGTCTACGAGCGGCCCAGCGAATCGGCGATCTGCGCCACCTGCGTGGCCAGCGCGAAGCCCAGCAGGTACAGCGAGATCCCCCACCCCACCCACGGCGCCGAGCCCGGACCGTAGAACCGGCGGTCGCGTGATCGCCAGTCGATCACGCCGGCGATCGCCAGGCAGACCAGCCCCAGCAGCATGAGCACCCACGGCGCCCAGCCGGTGATGAGGTAACGCACGTCGAGGTGGAACTCCGACGCGATCGCGGTGATGACGCGGTGCCAGAGGACCACGGGCAGGACGGCGGCGACGACGAAGCCCAGCGCCCCGGTCCGGCGGGAGCGGCGCCGGGCGGCGATGTGGCTCTGCTGCCGGGACCCCGACGCCATGGCGCGCGATGATCGCAGCGCGCGCGAGCGCTGTCAGGCCAAGATGTCCGTGAGGGCGCCCGCGACGCGTGCGACCTGGTCCTGGCCGATGGCCGGGAAGAAGGGCAGCGCCAGCGCGCGCGCCGCGACGTCCTCGCACACCGGGAACTGCCCCTCGCGGTAGCCGAACTGCTCGCGGTAGTAGGACATCAGGTGGATCGCGGGCAGGTACGGCTTGGACTGCACACCACGGTCGCGCAGCGCGCGGATGACGTCGTCGCGCGACGGGCCGCCGTGCGGGACCTGCACGACGAAGACGAACCACCCCCGCGTGTCGCCCTCGTGCACGGCGCCGTCGGGGCAGGGCAGCCCCAGGCCGCGGTCGCGCTCGAGGTCGGCGAGCGCCTCGCGGTACCAGCCGGCGGCCCGGGCACGGTCGTCGAGCATCTGCTGCAGGTGCTCGAGCTGGGCCAGCCCGAGGGCGCAGGCAAGGTCGCTGAGGCGGTAGTTGAAGCCCAACCGGTCGTGGTCGAGCCAATCCATGTTCGGTGCGCGACCCTGGTTGCGCTCGGAGTCGATGCGGACCTTCATCTCCGCGTCGGCGAGCGTGATCATCCCGCCCTCGCCGGTGACGAGCTGCTTGTTGGCGTAGAACCCGAAGATCGACGGGTGGCCGCGCCCGCCGATGGCGACCCCGTCGGCGTGGCGACCCCCGAGACCTTGGGCGGCGTCCTCGACGATCGGCAGGCCGAGGCGCTCGAAGGCCGGCAGGTCGGCCGGGTAGCCGAAGATGTGCACCGGGACGATCGCCGCCGTCCGGTCGGTGACCGCCGCCGCGGCCGCCGCCGGATCGAGGTTCAGCGTGATCGGGTCGATGTCGGCGAAGACCGGCCGGGCGCGCTCGTAGACGGCGGCGTTGGCGGTCGCGACGAACGAGAACGGCGAGGTGACGACCTCGGCCCCGTCGCTGACGCCGACGGCGCGCAGCGCCAGGTGCAGTGCGGTCGTCCCCGACGACACGGCGCTGGCCAGGGGCGCCCCGACGAAGTCGGCGAAGCGGCGCTCGAACTCCGGCACGCGCGGGCCCAGCGAGAGCTGGCCGGAGCGCAGGACGTCGAGGACCGCGCGCTCCTCGGCCTCGCCGATGACCGGCTGGGCCATCGGCACGACGTCGGTGTCGACGTCGGGCGTCATCGGCTGCGTGCCTCGGTCCGGCGCCCCGTCGGCCGGCGCTGCTCGGCGAACTCCAGCGAGTCCACCAGGGCTTGCCACGAGGCGGCGATCACGTTCTCGTGCACGCCCGTCGAGCCCCACACGTCGGCGCCGTCGGAGGCGTCGATGAAGACGCGCGTGACGGCGTCGGTGCCGTGGGTCTCGTCGAGGATGCGCACCTTGTAGTTGACGAGCTCGACCTTCCCGAGATGCGGGTGGACCTGGACGATCGCGGCGCGCAGCGCGGCGTCGAGCGCGTTGACGGGGCCGTTGCCCTCGGCCGTCGTGACGTAGCGCTCGCCGTCGAGCCACACCTTGATGGTGGCCTCGGTCTCGACCTTGCCATCGGCGCGCTGCTCGACGATGACCCGCCAGGACTCCAGGCGGAACAGGGGCTCGTACTCGCCCGACTCCTGGCGTAGCAGCAGCTCGAAGGAGCCGTCGGCGGCCTCGTACTGGAAGCCGCGGTGCTCGAGCTCCTTGACGCGCTCGATGACGCGTGCGGCCCCCGCGTCGTCGAGCTCGAGGCCCGCGGCCTGCGCCTTCTCCAACACGGTGTGCTTGCCGGCGAGCTCGGAGACGAGGAGCTCGCGGGCGTTGCCGACGACCTCGGGAGCGCTGTGCTCGAACGTGGTGGCGTCGGCCCGGATGCCGGCGACGTGCAGGCCCCCCTTGTGGGCGAAGGCGCTGCGGCCGACCCACGGCTGGCTCGGGTTCGGGTTGAGGTTGAGGAGCTCGTCGACGAAGTGCGCGGTCTCGGTCAGCTTGGCCATCCGCTGCTCGCCCAGGATCTCGTAGCCCAGGCGCAGCTCGAGGTTGGCGACGATCGAGACGAGGTTGGCGTTGCCGGTGCGCTCGCCGATGCCGTTCATCGTGCCCTGCACCTGCGTGGCGCCCTCGGCGACGGCGGCCAGCGTGTTGGCCACGGCGCACTCGAGGTCGTTGTGGCAGTGGATCCCGAGCGCCATGCCGGGCATCTGCACCGCGACCGCGGCGACCGCCTCGGCGATCTGGTGCGGAAGCGACGACCCGTTGGTGTCGCACAGCACGACGCGCTCAGCGCCCGCGCCGGCGGCCGCGCGCAGGCACTGCAGGCTGTAGCCGGGGTCGTCGCGGTAGCCGTCGAAGAAGTGCTCGGCGTCGTAGATGACGCGCTTGCCGGCCGCCACCAGGAACGCCACCGAGTCGGTGATGAGGTCGAGGTTCTCCTCCGGGGAGACGCGGACGACCTTCTCGAGGTGCAGCCGCCAGGTCTTGCCGACGATCGTGCACACCGGCGCGAAGCACTCGGCGAGGACGCGCAGCGACGGGTCGTCGGCGGCGGCGACGTCGCGCCGGCGCGTCATCCCGAAGGCCGCGATCTGGGCGTGCTGCAGCGGCTGGCGCTCGAGGAGCGCGAAGAGCTCGAGTTCCTTGGGGTTCGAGGCGGGGAAGCCCGCCTCGATGAGGTCGATGCCCAACTCGTCGAGCTTGCGGACGACGCGCACCTTCTCGGCGGCGGTCAAGGACATGCCCTCGCCCTGCATGCCGTCGCGCAGGGTGGCGTCGTAGGTCTGGATGGAGGCGGTCATCGGTGGTGCTCGTCCTTCGAAGGTTGCGGATCGGCGGGCAGACGGCAGCGACACGCGCACGTGGCGCGCGTGCCGCTAGCGAATTCGCCGGCCGGCTCCCATCGAGGATCAGCCCCTCAGGACGCGACCGTGGAGAAGTGGTGCGACGGGACCGGGTCCAGCCAGTGCGCGTAGCGGTCCGATCGGCCGTGCAGCGCGTCCTCGAACGCCGCCTGCACCGCGCGGGTGATCTCGCCCGGGCGGCCGTCGCCGATCCGGTGGTCGTCGACCTCGCGGATGGGCGTCAGCTCGGCGGCGGTGCCGGTGCAGAACAGCTCGTCGGCGAGGTACAGCTCGGCCCGAGCGATGTCGCGCTCGACGACCTCGTAGCCCAGGTCGCGCGCGATCTGCATGATGGACTTGCGGTTGATGCCGTCGAGGATCGACGCGGTCTGGGGCGGCGTCAGGATCACGCCGTCGCGGACGACGAACAGGTTCTCGCCGGTGCCTTCGCAGACGAGGCCGCGGTCGTCGAGGAGGATGGCCTCCTCGTAGCCGGACTTGTGGGACTCGATCTTGGCGAGGATCGAGTTGAGGTACTGGCCGCTGGCCTTGGCGTGCGGGATGAGCGAGTCCGAGCTGATCCGGCGCCAGGACGACACGCGGGCGCGCACGCCTTTGGTCTTGCCCTCGTCGCCGAGGTAGCTGCCCCACTCCCAGCAGGCGATGGCGATGTCGACCGGCGCGTCGAGGGGGAACAGGCCCATCGTGCCGTACCCGCGGTAGACCAGCGGCCGGATGTAGCAGGAGCGCAGGCCGTTGCGGCCGATCAGCTCGAGCGTCGCCGCGCGCAGCTGCGCGCGGTCGAACGGCAGGTCCATGTAGTACAGGCGCGCGGACTTCTCCAGGCGGTCGAGATGCTCCTCGTGGCGGAAGACGGCCGGGCCCTTGGACTCCGTGTCGTAGCAGCGGACGCCTTCGAAGACGCCGGTGCCGTAGTGGAGGCCGTGCGTGAGCACGTGAACCTTCGCGTCCTCCCACGCGACGAACTCGCCGTTCATCCAGATGAGCTCCGCTGCGTCCACGCTATCTCCTCACTGACCCAGTGCGGCGAGCACGGCATCGGTCGCCTCGGCAGTGCTCGCCGTCCCGCCGAGGTCCCTGGTGCGCAGGCCCTCGTCGAGGGCCTGGTCCACTGCCGATTCTAGGGCCACCGCCTCCGATTCCAAAGCCAGGCCATGACGCAACAGCAGCGCAAGTGACAGGAACATGGCCAGCGGGTTGGCGACGCCTTGGCCGGCGATGTCCGGCGCCGAGCCGTGCACGGGCTCGAAGACGCCGAGGCCGCCTGCCGCCCGATCACCGCCGAGGCTGGCGCTCGGCAGCATCCCGATCGAGCCCGTCAGCATCGCGGCCTCGTCGCTGAGGATGTCGCCGAACATGTTCTCGGTGAGGATGACGTCGAAGTCGCTCGGGTTGGACACGA
>JAWVGD010000095.1:0-3929 GCA_033855515.1 Baekduia sp. | reverse complement strand
TGATCGTCCAGGAGACGAGCGTCCCGTCCTTCTGGACCGTGTACAGCCCGCGGTTCGTGCCGACCTTGGCCTGGTAGCCCGTCGTCCGGCCGAGCGCGTAGCAGGGCTTGTCGGGGCAGGACGGCGTAGCGTCCCCCGGATCCGTGGCGGGGACGCTGTCCAGCGTCGCGAAACCGACCGCCGGAAGGACGAGACCGGCGCCGGCGACGACCGCCAGCACAGTGCGAAAGCGAGGCATCGAAGCCATTCAACACGAACCGGCGGCGAAGTTGCGGCTGCGGGCGTGCAGTCCGGCTGACGCAGGGGGCCGGCGGCGCCTCCTATCGTGAGCCGCATCGCCGTCTCCACCGCCACCTCCGCCTCGATGGACCGCCGCCTGGTCCTCCTGCTCGCCGTCGCCTCCGGGGCCACGGTCGCCAACCTCTACTACGCCCAGCCGCTGCTCGACGTCATCGCGCGTGACCTCGGCGTGGGCCCGGCCGCCGCGGGCCTGCTGGTCACCGCGTCGCAGATCGGCTACGCCGCCGGCCTGGTCCTGCTCGTCCCGCTGGGCGACATCCTGGACCGCCGGCACATGGTCTCGCGGCTGCTGCTCGTCACCGCGGTGGCCCTGGGCGTCGCCGCCGTCGCGCCGTCGTTCGCCGTTCTGGGTCTGGCGATCGCCGTCGTCGGTGTGACGTCGGTCGTCGCACAGGTGCTCGTGCCGCTGGCCAGCACCCTGGCGCCCGAGCACGAGCGCGGCAAGGTCGTCGGCAACGTCATGAGCGGCCTGCTGCTCGGCATCCTGCTCGCGCGGACCGCCAGCGGGCTCATCGCCCAGCTCGGCGGCTGGCGGCTCGTGTACGCGATCGCCGCGGTGCTCATGCTCGTCCTGGCGGTGGTGCTGGCGCGGACGCTGCCCGACACCCCGCGCGCCACCGACCTGGCCTACCGGAGCCTGCTGCGCTCGGTCGGCGCGCTGGTGCGCGACGAGCCCGTCCTGCGCCGGCGCATGGCCTACGGGGCGGTCGGGATGGCGAGCTTCAGCATCCTGTGGACCGCGATCGCGTTCCTGCTGTCGAAGCCGCCCTACGGCTACAGCGAGGGCACGATCGGGCTCTTCGGCCTGGCGGGCCTCGTCGGCGCCGGCGCCGCCCAGGGCGCGGGGCGCCTCGCCGACCGCGGCCGCACGCAGGCCGCGACAGGCGCGTTCCTGGCGGCGATCGCGCTCTCCTGGGGCCTGCTGACGCTGGGACGGACGTCGTTGGCGGCGCTCATCGCCGGGGTCGTCCTGCTCGACCTCGGCATCCAGGGCCAGCACATCCTGAACCAGAGCACCATCTACCAGCTGAGCAGCGACGCGCGCAGCCGCGTGACCACGGCCTACATGTCGTTCAACTTCCTGTTCGGCGCCATCGGGTCGGCCGGCGCGTCGGTCGCGTGGAGCGCCGGCGGCTGGGGCGCGGTCAGCGGCCTGGGGCTCGGGCTGTCCGTCGTCGGCCTGGCGCTGTGGGCGCTCGAGCAGCTTCAGCGCTCGCGGGCGGGTGCCGGTGCGGGCGCCGAAGCGAGCGCTCGCTCCGAGACGACCACCTAGTGGCGGCGATCACTTGGCCGGCGTCTCGCGCAGCTTGAGCGTCAGCGTCTTGGGCGCGTCGGGCGCCGTGTCGATGCAGCTGACGCGCGGGCAGCCGGCCCGGGTGGTCTCCGCGCCGACCGACAGCGTGGCCGGCCGGCCCAGCGCGGTCTGCGAGAAGCGCAGCGTCACCGTCCGGGCGCTGGGGCGCGACACGTCGGCGCCGGCCGTGCGCTCCGGCAGCTTGTTGGCGCGCTCGTGCAGGACCGAGCCGCGCAGGTCGCCCTGGGCGTCGGCGGTCACGCACACGAGGTAGTCGGGCGTCGTGTCCGGTGCGACGCTCGTCGTCCACGCCTTCAGGCAGATCGAGCCGGGCGGCCCGTTGTCGTCCTTCAGGGCGGAGGCGTCCCAGGCGCCGGCCAGCGTGATCGACGCGCGCAGGCGCCCGTCGGCGCTGCGGGCGACCGACACGCGCGTGAGGTCCAGCGTGCTGCGCACGTCGCCCTTGGCGTCGGTGGCGGACTGCGGGGCGGGCGTCGCGGCCAGCGCCGCGGCGGCGCCGACCGCGAGCGTCCCGGCGAGGGCGCCGGCCAGCAGACGGCGTGGGCGACGTGCGAGCATCCGCTCAGCGCCCCTGATAGGTGGCCCTGCCGGGGCCGTCGGTCAGGAAGGAACGCACGGCGTTCTGAAGGTCCTCGGTGTCGAACAGCGCCCCGGAGACCTCGCCGACGATCGCGTCGGCCGCACGGGCGCCGCCCTCCTTCTGGGCCCGGACGATGGCCTTGGTGGCCGCGTGCGCGCGGGTGGGGCCGTTGGCGAGCTTCGTCGCGAACGCCCGCGCCTCGTCGGCGAAAGCGTCGGGCGCGTAGACCCGGTTGACGACGTTCCAGCGCTCCAGCATCGCCGCGTCGTACAGCTCACCGGTGAAGATCAGCTCCTTGGCGCGGGCGGGTCCGGCCCGCTCGGCGAGCCGCTGCGGGCCGCCCATCGAGGGCGTCAGCCCGACGACGATCTCCACCAGGCCGAACTTCGCCTTCTCGGAGGCCAGCAGGATGTCGCAGGCCAGCGCGACCTCGAACGCCGCGGTGAGGCAGAGGCCGTGGGCGGCGAAGATCGTCGGCAGCGGCAGCTCCTCGATCGTGTGGATGACGTCGAGCAGCTCATCCCACAGCTCGCCGCCGCGCTGCGACGACATGCCGTCGAACACCTTGCCGACGTCCACCCCGCCGCTGACGACCTTGCCCTCGGCACGGATCAGGAGCCCGCGCGGCGGGTCGGCGGCGACGCGGTCGATCGCCTCGCGCAGTCCGTCGAACACGGCCTCGTCGAAGAGGTTGAGGGGCGGGCTGTCGAACGTCAGGACGGCCAGCGGCCCGTCCTGCTCGAGCCGGACGACGTCGCTCACGATGCGGCCTCCTTCAGCTGCTCTCCCGTCGCGCGGATCGCGTCCGCGTCGCCGGGCTCGGGGGTCCACGGCAGGCGCAGAGGATCGTCCTCGTAGCGCGGGATGACGTGGAGATGGAAGTGGAAGACGGTCTGCCACGCCGGCGCGCCGCAGCTGTTGATGAGGTTGAGCCCGTCGGCGCCGAGCGTCTCCATGGCGACGCGGGCCAGGCGCTGGGCGGTCTGCGCGACGGCCGCGAGGTCCAGCGGGTCGATCTCCAGGAGGTCGCGCGCGTGCGCGCGCGGGACGACCAGCAGGTGCCCGCGCGTGGCGGGGCTGATGTCCATGAAGGCAACGGTGCGCTCGTCCTCGGCGACGATCGTCGCGGGCAGCTCGCCGGCGACGATCCTGCAGAAGAGGCAGTCGGGGTCGGTGCTGGCCATGGCCGCCACCGTACCCGTCGGCCGCGACGGCCCGTTCAGGTCCGGTTCAGCTTGCCGGCGGGGTGCCATCGGTAGGCTGAGAGGCCGATGTCCACGGCGGAGACGACCCCGACGGAGGCGGCCCTCCAGGCCGACGTGGCGGCGCTGTCGGCGCTCGATCGCCTCCCCTGCTCACCCGGCGAGGCCCAGGCCGCAGCGTGGATCGCGGAGCGGATGCGCGCCACCGGTGCGCGCGTGACCGTCGACGAGGAGGTCGTGCACGGCACGTACTTCACGCCGTTGGGGCTGTGCAACGCGCTGGCCGCCGCGGGGGGCATCGCCGCGCTCACGGGCCGCCGCGGGGGCGCGCTGGCCGGAGCGCTCGGCGCCGCCGGCATCTGGCAGGACCTCACCGGTGGACGTCGTCGCGCCCTGCGGCGCCTGCTCAAGCGGCAGACGACGACGAACGTCGTGGCCGAGATCGGCGCGCCCGACGCGGCGCACACGCTCGTCATCCACGCCCACCATGACGCGGCGCGCACGAGCTTCATCTTCGACCAGACCGGCGCGA
>JAWVGD010000094.1:0-5572 GCA_033855515.1 Baekduia sp. | reverse complement strand
ACCGGCTGCTGAAGGTCGCCGACATCACCGCCGCGATGTCGGTCGAGGCGCTGCTGGGCACCGACCGCGCGTTCGCCGAAGACCTCGTGGCGCTGCGCCCGCAGCCGGGGCAGGCCGACAGCGCCGCCAACCTCCGCGCGATCCTCGCCGGCTCGCCGATCGTCGCCAGCCACCGCCACGGCGACGACCGCGTCCAGGACGCCTATTCGCTGCGCTGCGCTCCGCAGGTCGCCGGCGCCGCGCGCGACACCGTCGAGCACACGCGCCGGGTGGCGGCCGCCGAGCTGCTGTCGGCGATCGACAACCCGATGGTCCTGCCCGACGGCCGCGTCGAGTCGTGCGGCAACTTCCACGGGGCGCCCGTCGGGTTCGCCTGCGACTTCCTGGCGATCGCCGCGGCCGAGGTCGGCGCGATCGCCGAGCGCCGCACCGACCGCCTGCTGGACCCGTCGCGCTCGCACGGCCTGCCGCCGTTCCTGACCGCGGACGCCGGCGTGAACTCCGGGCTGATGATCGCCCAGTACACGCAGGCCGCGATGGTCGCCGAGAACCGCCGGCTGGCGGCACCGGCATCGGTCGACTCGCTGCCGACCAGCGCGATGCAGGAGGACCACGTCTCGATGGGCTGGGGCGCGGCCCGCAAGCTGCGGGCGTCGGTCGCCAACCTCGCGCGGATCCTCGCCGTCGAGCTCGTCTGCGCCGCGCACGGCATCGACCTGCGGGCCCCGCTGCGCCCAGGGCCGGGCACGGCGGCGGCGCTGGCGGTGGTGCGCGAGCGCATCGACGGTCCGGGGCCGGACCGGCAGCTCTCGCCCGATCTGGCCGCCGCCGAGGCGCTCGCGTCCGGCGGGGCACTGGTCGCGGCGGTCGAGGCGGCGGTCGGACCGCTGCGCTGAGCGCGGTCCGTGCCACCTCGGAGCTGGCGCAGACGGACTAGGATCACCGTTCCCTCCCGGGATCCGGCCATGAGCGTGCTCCTCCGCAACAACGTGCAGGTTCGCGGCAACCCCGACGGGCCGCCGATGGTGCTGGCCCATGGCTTCGGGTGCGATCAGGAGATGTGGCGCTACGTGTGGCCCGCGTTCGCGCAGGAGTACCGGATCGTGCTCTTCGACCACGTGGGGCACGGCGGTTCCGATCGCACGAGCTTCGACCCGCTGCGCTACGCCGGCCTCGAGGGCTACGCGACCGACGTCCTGGACATCATCGCCGAGCTGGACCTCCACGACGTCGTCTTCGTCGGGCATTCGGTCAGGGCGATGATCGGCGCGCTGGCCGCCGCCGAGGCCCCCGACCGGTTCTCGCGCCTGGTGCTCATCGGGCCGTCGCCGCGGTACATCGACGAGGGCGACTACGTCGGCGGGTTCGCGGCCGGCGACATCCAGGAGCTGCTGGACTCGCTGGACAGCAACTACCTCGGGTGGTCCTCGACGATGGCGCCGGTGATCATGGGCCGCGACGACCGCCCCGAGCTCGGCGAGGAGCTCACCAACGCCTTCTGCGCGACCGACCCGGAGATCGCCAAGCACTTCGCGCGCGTCACGTTCCTGTCCGACAACCGCGCCGACCTCGCCCGCGTGTCCACGCCCGCCCTCGTGCTCCAGTGCTCCGACGACGTGATCGCGCCGCAGGGCGTCGGCGAGTACGTGGCGCGCGAGCTCCCCGGCGCCCGCTTCGTCCAGCTGCAGGCGGTCGGCCACTGCCCGAACCTCAGCGCGCCCGACGAGACCATCGCGGCGATGGCGGAGTTCCTGGCGTCTTGACCAGCGGCGCCGATCCCACCGCGGACTCGGCCGAGGACCTCTTCGAGAACGCGCCGTGCGGCTACGTGACGACGGGCGTCGACGGCACGCTGACGCGCGTCAACCGGCCGTTTGCCGCCATGGTCGGCCGGCCGGCCGGCGAGCTGCTCGACGGGGTCCGGTTCCAGGACCTGCTCAGCACCGGTGCGCGGATCTACTACGACACGCACTACGCGCCGCTGCTGACGATGCAGGGCGCGGTGCGCGAGATCGCCGTTGAGCTGGAGGCCGCCGGCGGCGGGCGGGTGCCGGTGCTCATCAGCTCCGAGCTGCAGACCGACGTCGCCGGAGACCCGATCGGCATCCGGACCGCGGTGTTCCAGGCGACCGACCGGCGCCGCTACGAGAAGGAGCTGCTGCGCTCGCTCGACCGCGAGCATCAGATCGCGCGGCGCCTGCAGCAGAGCATGCTCGCGGGGACGCTCCCGGCCGACCCGGCCCTCGACGTCGCGGTCGCCTACCTGCCCGCCGACGCGGCCCTGGACGTGGGCGGTGACTGGTACGACGTCTTCGCCGTCCGGCCGGGGGTGATCGGGCTGGTCATCGGCGACGTGGTCGGGCGCGGGCTCGAGGCGGCGGCCACGATGGGCCAGCTGCGCAGCGCCGTGCGAGCGCTGGCGTCGACCGGCCTGGGCCCGGGCGCGCTGCTCGAGGCGCTGGACCGCTACGCGGTGCTGTACAGCGTCGGCCAGATGGCGACGGTCGCCTACGCGGAGCTGGAGCTGGCCACCGGGCGGCTGCGGCTGGCGTGTGCCGGGCACCTCCCGCCGGCGCTGCTCGAGGAGGGGGCCGCGCCCCGCTTCGTCTGGGGCGGGCGCTCCGCGCCGCTGGACGCGCACCCCCTGCCGATGGCGCGGGCCGAGACCGAGCTGGTGCTGACGCCCGGGGCCGTGGTCGTGCTGTTCACCGACGGCCTGATCGAGCGGGTCGACCGGCCCCTGCAGGCTGGTCTGGACGGGCTCTTGGGGGTTCTCGACGAGCGCCGCGGCGCGACCATGCCCGCCCTGACGGGCGAGATCCCGCCGCTGCTGACCGCCGGCCGCGACGCGCGCGACGACGTGTGCGTCATCGGCGTCCGCTGGACCCCCGCGTAGGCGCTCAGCCCAACAGCTTGCGGCAGGCGCGGGCGTGAGGTGGCCTGGTAGCGTCGCGCCTGGTGAGCCGGGAAGCCTGGTCGGCACGCGCTGACCCATGCCCGAGATCGCCGACTACGCCACCGTGATCCTGGTCGTCGCCGGCGGCTTCGCCCTGGCGGTGCTCTCGACGCGCCTCACCGAGCGCGTCCCGGTCCCGGCGCCGGCGATCTTCCTGCTCGCCGCCGCGCTCGCCTCGGACCTGTGGCCCGGCCTCTACCACCAGGTGCCGATCCGGACCGTCGAGCGCGTCGCGGTCGTCGCGCTCATCGTCATCCTGCTCAACGGCGGGATGGAGATCGGCTGGCAGCGCCTGCGCGGGTCGGCCGGGCCGGTCCTGTCGGTCGGGCTGCTGGGGACGTTCGCGACCGCGGGCGCCGTCGCGGCCTTCGCGCATCTCGCGCTCGGCCTCGGCTGGACGACGGCCGGGCTCATCGGCGCCGCCGTGGCCCCGACCGACCCCGCGGTGATGTTCGCCGTGCTCGGCCGGCGCGAGATCGGCGGTCGCTCGGGCACGATCCTCGAGGGCGAGGCGGGCATCAACGACCCGGCGGGCATCGCGCTCATGCTCGGGATGATCGAGCTCGCGACCCATGCGGACGCCACGGCGCTGGTGATCGTCCGCGAGTTCGGTGTCGAGATGCTGGTCGGCGCCGCGTTCGGCTGGGTGGGCGCGAAGCTCCTCATCCCGCTCGTGCGGGCGGTGCGCCTGCCGAGCGAGAGCCTGTACCCGGTCCTCACGCTCCTGGCCGCCGGCACGCTGTACGGCGTCACGACCATCGCCCACGGCTCCGGGTTCCTCGCCGTGTTCCTCCTCGGGCTGCGGATGGGCGACGCCCGCATGCCCTACAAGGGCGAGATCGAGCGCTTCTCGGCATCGCTGGCCACGCTGGCCGAGGTCGTCGTCTTCGTCGCGCTCGGCGCGACGATCCACCTCTTCGCGCTCAGCACACGCGACTGGCTGGAAGGACTGGCGATCATGGCGGCGATGGCGTTCGTCGTGCGGCCGGCGGTGGTCGCCGTGACGCTGGCGCGCGCCGAGCTCTCGCGCGAGGAGAAGGCGTTCATCGCCTGGAGCGGGCTCAAGGGCGCGGTGCCGGTGCTGCTGGCCGCGTTCGCGCTGCTCGGACACGTCGACGACGGCCAGCGCATCTACGGGATCGTCTTCGTCGTCGTGCTCGCCTCGGTGCTGGGGCAGGGAACGTTCGTGCCGGCGGTCGCCCGGCGGCTGCGCATCCCGATGCGCGAGCGCGACCGCCGGCCGCCGAGCTGACCACCGTCTGCGCCATGAGCGCCGAGGAGGATCCGCCGGCCGAGCTGCCGGCCCGCCCGCGGTCCCCGCGGCCCGGGATGGCATAGTCCATGCCATGCCCGCCGCCGATCCCGCCATCGTGCTGGTCCGCCACGCCACCCTGGTCCTCGAGCTCGGCGACGAGCGGGTGGTCGTCGACCCGATGCTCGATCCCGCCGGCGCGCGGGAGGCGGTCGCCGGCTCCCCGGAGCCCCGGCCCAACCCGCTCGTCGAGCTGCCCGCCGGCGCGGACTCGCTCCTGGAGGGCGTGACCGCGGCGATCGTCACCCACCTGCACGCCGATCACCTCGACGCGGCGGGTGCCCGGTTCCTGGCGCAGCGCGCGATCCCGGCGCAGGGCCAGCCCGAGGACCTCGCGACGCTCGCCGAGCGGGGGATCGACGCGGTCGCGCTCGGCGCCGCCCCCCTCGAGACGCTGCCGGTGCAGCGCACGGGCGGGCGCCACGGCGTGGGCGCGCCGGCCGACCGCCTCGGCCCGGTCAGCGGCGCCGTGCTCACCTACGAGGACGAGCGCATCTACGTGGCCGGCGACACCGTGCGCTCGGCCGAGTTCGACGAGGCGCTGCACGTCCATGCGCCGACGACCGTCGTCCTGAACGCGGGCGGCGCGCGCCTCCTCGAGGGCGAGCCGATCACGATGACCGCCGGCGAGGTGGCCACGATCGCCCGCGACCATCCCGACACGCTCTTCATCGCCGTCCACATGGACGCGATCAACCACTGCCTCGACACCCGCGCGGTCCTGCGCGCCGAGCTCGAGCGGGCGCGGGCGACCAACGTGCTCGTGCCCGAGGACGGCGAGCGCGTCGTGCTCGACTAGGGCGGGTTGCGGACCCACGCTCCTAGCGTCCGGCGGGCTCCGGCGCAGCGTCCGCGCGCCGGACGGCCTTGGCGGCCGCCTTCACCGCCTTCGCGAGCGTGTCGATGTCGTAGACGCCGTGATGGCGGCGCCCGTTGATGAAGAACGTCGGGGTCCCCGAGACGCCGCTGGCGTCCGCGCTGGCGACGTCCTCGGTGACGCGCGCGGCGTGCCGGCGCCGGCGCAGCTCGTCCGCAAAGCGCTCGACGTCGAGGCCGAGCGCCTCGGCGTGGCGGTGCAGGTCGGCGGGCGCCAGCTCGTCCTGGTGCTCGAGCAGCCGGTCGTGCATCTCCCAGAATGCGCCCTGGCCGGCGGCCGCCTCGGCGGCTTCGGCGGCGAGCTGCGCGTTGGGGTGGACGTCGGTCAGCGGCAGGTGGCGGAAGACGTAGCGCAAGTCCTCGTCGTGGGTGTTGAGCAGCTGCCGGACCACGGGCTCCGCCCGCCCGCAGTAGGGGCACTCGAAGTC
>JAWVGD010000093.1:0-4500 GCA_033855515.1 Baekduia sp. | reverse complement strand
GTGATGAGCGCGGCGTGCAGGTGGACGGCTCTGCGCGGTAGGAACAGGCTGCTGTAGACGATGATCCACACGTAGGCGTAGCCGGCGAGCATCGCGCCGCCAGTCGTCGACGAGGCGCCGACGAGGATGCTCGTCATCACGATCACCGCGCCGACGGTCGCGACGAGCATCGGCGGCGTGACGCGCGGCCCTGCGACCCCCAACGCCACCGACAGGACGAGGCCCAGAGCGGTCAGCCCGATCAGCAGCCCCACGGGCCTGCCGGGCGCGAGCGGGAAGGCCGCCGAGAACGCGCAGGCCACGGCGGCCGCAGCGGTCAGCACGGCGAGCGAGCGGACATCGGGCGGCGCGGCGCCGACCCAGCGCGGTGTCCTCATCGTCGTGAGCTACTCCGTCTGCGGGCCACGTCCTTCCGGCCGACGCGCCACATCGTCAGCTTTGGTGAGGCCGGCCCAGAGGTGCAGCACCGCAAAGCTCCTCCAGGGTACCCACCCTGCAGCGTCGTCCAGCGTGCCGTCCAACGCCCGCAGCGCGCGCAGCACGGCGACGTCGCCGGCCAGGAAGACGTCGGGGTCGCCGAGGCGCAGGGCGACGTAGCCGGCCGTCCACGGGCCCACGCCCCAGACGTCCAGCAACGCCCATGCGTCCGCGGGGTCGTCCAGCGCCAGCCCGGCCGCGGCGACCGCGCGCAGGGCACGGGCGCGGGCGCGCGGCATCGGGAACGCGTCGTCAGGCGCGCCGGCCACCGACTCCGGCGTCGGGAAGCGATGGGTCAGCGCGCCCGCCGGGGCGCGCAGCGGCTCTCCGAGCGCTGCGGTGATCCGCCCGGCCAGCCGGCGCGCCGCAGCAACGCTGATCTGCTGGCCCAGGACCGCGCGGGCGGCGATCTCCCAGCCGTCCACGACGCCGGGGATGCGCAGGCCGGGCCGGCGCCGCACCTGCGGGCCGAGCAGCGGGTCGGACCCGAGGCCGTCCAGCACGGCCGCGGGATCGACGTCCAGCGCGAACAGCCGCCGGCAGCGGGCCAGCGCGGCGTCTTCGTCGGCCGCGGCCTCGCACGCGACGGCCGCGTCGACGCCGCCGGCGCGCGGCGTCGCCTCCAGCACCGCGCCGCCTCCGGGCAGCGCCAGCGTGCGGCGATAGGTGCCGTCGCGCACCTCCTCGACGCCGTCGATCGCCCGCGCCGCGAGGAACGCGAGGACGGCGTCGCCGTCGAACGGCTCGCGCGTGGGCAGGAACGTCGTGGTGGCCATCGGTGCAGAACGCGGCGCGGCGCGGCGCCGTGAGGTCTACCGCTCGCCGGCCTGGCGACGCAGCTCGGCCAGCAGCAGCTTGGAGTGCATGGCGCCGAGGAGCTCGCGCAGCGGCTCGGTGCCCGAGGCGATGATGTCGGCCGCGCGCTCGGGCTCGACCTCGCCGGCGAAGCGCGCCAGCATCGTGCGGATCTCCTCCTCGACCAGCGGCTGGAGCGCCTCGCGATAGCGCAGGGTGTCGTACACCGTGAAGCCGAGCGCCTCGTCGTAGCCGCCGGCGCGAAAGCGCACCATCGCCTCGATGATCGCCACATCGTCGGCGTCGTAGCCGCGCCCGTTGGGGGTCAGCACCCCGATCTCGGCGAGGCGGTCCAGGACGTTCTGGGGCAGGTCGTAGCGGCGGCGGACGTCGGCGGCGCCGACGCGTGCGGACTCGTGCTGCTCCAGCGCCCGCTCGATGATGCGGTCCTCCAGCGCGACGAGCGCGAGCGCCCGGTCGGGATCCTCGTCGAGCATCCCCTTGATGACCTTCAGGGGCATGAAGCGGTCCTCCTGCAACCGCTTGATGAGCGTGATGCGCTCGACGTAGGCCGGCGGGTAGTAGGCCATGTTGCGCGACGTGCGCACGACGCCCTCCCCCTCGCCGAGCAGGCCCTCGCGGAGGTAGTGCTTGATCGTGCCCGCCGAGACGCCGCTGCGCTCGGCCAGCTCGCTCATCTTGAGCAGGCCGTCGGGGTTCACCGGATCCTCACCGCGCCAGGAACGACGGTCCCTCGACCCCGGAGCCGGCGGCACCCGCCACCGCACCGGCCTCCATGAGCGCGGCGAGCTCGTCCTCGCCGTACCCGGCCTCGCGCAGGACCTCCTCGGTGTGCTCGCCGAGGCCCGGTCCGCCGCGGCGCACCCGGCCGGGCGTGCGCGACAGCTTGACCGGCATCCCGAGACCCTGCACCAGGCCGGCGCCGGGCTGCTCGAACTCGATGACCATGTCGCGCGCCCGCACGAGCTCGGACTCGAGCGCCTCCTCGACCTCGAGCACCGGCTCCAGGCAGCAGTCGTGCTGGTCGGCGAACGCCGCCCACTCGGCGCGCGCGCGACCCGCGAAGATCGCCTCCACCTCGGCGTGCGCCTCGCTGCCCGGGCGCTCGAACTGGTGCTCGATGAGGTCCTCCCGGCCGACGCCCCGGCACCACTCGGCGAAGAACTTCGGCTCGAGCGCGCCGAGCGTCACCCAGCCGTCGGCGCACCGGTAGGGGCGGTAGCAGAGCAGCGACCCGCCGAGGAGCTCGGAGCCGCGCCGCGGCTTCTCCCCGGCCGCGAACACGCGCGCCGCCACCATCGCCAGCCAGGAGAGCGCGCCGTCGAACATCGAGACGTCGACGAGCTGGCCCTCCCCGCTGCGGTCGCGTTCGCGCAGCGCGGCCAGGATCCCGAAGGCCGCCATCAGCGCGCCGCCACCGAGGTCGGCGATCTGCCCGCCGGCCTGGATCGGCGGGCCGTCCTCGTCCCCGCTGATCGCCAGGACGCCGTTGAGCCCGAGGTAGTTCATGTCGTGCCCGGAGCGCTGCACGTTGGGCCCGGTCAGCCCGTAGCCGGTGATCGCGCAGTACACGAGCCGCGGGTTCTCCTCCCGCAGCCGCTCCCAGCCCACGCCGAGGCGCTCCATCACGCCGGGGCGAAACGACTCGAGCAGGACGTCGGCGTCGCGGACCAGGCGCAGCAGGACGTCGCGGCCGGCCGCGGTCTTGAGGTCGATCCGCACGGAGCGCTTGCCGCGGTTCAGCGACAGGAACAGCGCGCTCTTGGCCGACTCCTCGGCGCCCTCGAACGCGGGCGGCGACCAGCGGATGTAGTCGCCCATGCCGGTGTCCTCGACCTTGACGACGTCGGCCCCGAAGTCGGCCAGCAGCAGCGAGCAGAAGCCGCCCGGCAGCAAGCGGCTGAGGTCGAGGACCTTCAGGTCCTCGAAGGGCAGCGGCCCACTCACGACGACGCCTCCGCGGCCGCGGGAGCGAGCCGCCTGGGCGAGCGTTCCGCGAGCCCCAACAACCCGCGCGCCTCCTCCACGGTCGCCGGCCGGCGCCCCGCGTCGACCGTCATCCGGCGCGCCTGGGCGATCAGCTCGCCGTTGGAGCGCGCCATGGCGCCGTCGGGCAGGTACAGGTTGTCCTCCAGCCCCACCCGGATCGAGCCGCCCAGCGACAGCGCGGCGGCGATCATCGTCCACTGCACGCGCGAGATGCCGATGACGCCCCAGTGCGCGTCGATCCCCGGTCCCGCCCATGCCAGGTTGTCGGCCATGGCCGCGAGGTTGCGCGCGGTCGCCGGCACGCCGCCCATGACCCCCATGACGAAGTCCGCGTGCAGCGGCGCGTCCAACACCCCCATGTCGATCAGGGGCGACAGCGACCCGACGTGGCCGAGGTCGAAGCACTCGTGCTCGGGCTTGATCCCGAGCTCGCGCATGGCCTTCAACAACGCGATGATCTCGTCGAACGGGTTCGGGAAGACGGTGGAGAAGACGAAGTCCTTGCGGCGCGGCGAGTACTTGGCGTAGTTCATGGACCCCATGTTGAGCGCGGCCACCTCGGGCGGGCACGCACGCAGGTAGGCGATGCGCTTCTCGACCGACACGCCGATCGTCCCGGTGGAGAAGTTCAGGATCGCGGCGTCGCCGACCTCGGCGCGGATCGCGTCGTGGATCGCGGTGAAGTCCTCGGGCTCGTAGCTCGGCGTGCCGTCCGGGCGCCGCGCGTGGATGTGGATGTGGACGCCGCCCTCGTCGACGATGCGGCGCGCCTCGGCGGCGTACTCGGCCGGCGTGTAGGGGATCGCCGGGCACTGGTCGCGGTTGGCCAGGGCACCGGAGATGGCGCAGGTGATGACGACGGGATCCTCGAGGCTCACGCGCTCGCTCCAGGGTGGGAAGTGGGACGTGCCACTTCCCACTCTGCTCTATCAGCGAGGCGTGCGCAAGCCGCCGGCGCCCGGCAGCGTCAGTTGCTGCGTGTGGTCGCCGTCCCGGGCGACCAGAGCGAGGAGATGCGGACCTTCAGCCCGCTCGTCCCCAGGACCGCGGGCAGCGCGACCTGGTAGCTCCCGCTGCCGGTGGTGCGCAAGTTGACGCGGTAGCGCAGCGTCGTGCCCTGGTACACGTTGACCTGGTAGACGTCGGCCACCGAGCCGCTGCCCGACGCCGCGACGTGCCGCCCGCTGCGCCGCAAGCGCAAGGTCGGGCGCGTCAGCG
>JAWVGD010000092.1:0-10201 GCA_033855515.1 Baekduia sp. | reverse complement strand
GGGGCGGGGTGCGGGGGGCACCGGGCCCATCGACCCTCTTCCGATGGAGTTAGACGGCGCGCCCACGGGCGCGGCGCCCTTCTCGCCGATCGGGTCGCTGCACCTGTTCGTCTCGCTGCTGGGCGAGGTCGAGCACGCGACCCCCGACGCGCCGGGCGCGTTCTACAACCGCCTCGCCGAGGCCGTCTGCCGCCTCGGCTCCCTGCGCAGCGCGGTGGTCTTCGTCTACGACGACGTCGCCCGCCGGGTGCGGGTGGTCGGCTCGCACAACATCGACATCCAGCTCTTCGACGGGCACATCCTCGCGATCGAGACGGCCCCGATCGCGGGCCGTGCGCTCGACCGCGACCAGGTCCTGGAGGGCAGCGCCGCCGAGCTCAGCGCGCCGTACGACACCCTGCTGGGCATCGAGCACCTCGTGTGCGTGCCGCTGGCCGCGGGCGGGCACGGGTTCGGCGTGATCCTCGCGGAGGGCTCCGAGCGCTCGCTGACCGACGAGGAGCGCGAGGCGCTGCGGTCCCTGGGCAAGGTCTGCGCGCTGGCGCTCTCGGCGCGGGTGGCGACGCGCCAGCAGGTCGACGCGCGCCACCTCGCCGACCGGATCGACCTGGCGCGCGAGATCCACGAGCGCGTGGTGCAGCGCGTCTTCGGCGTCGTGATGGCGCTGCAGTCCGGCGCGCTGCTCGACGAGGCCGACCAGCAGCGGGCGGCCGCGGAGCTCGGCGCTGCCCTGGACGACCTGCGCGACGCCATGGGCCGGCCGCTGGCGGCCACCACGCGACTGGTCACCTCCACCCTGCGCGACGAGCTGGCGCGCCTCAGGGCCGTGGCCCCCGACGGCACGCTGGATGTGCGGTGGCAGCCGGGCGTGGAGATCCCGCCGGTCTTCGAGCCGGTCACCCAGTCGGTGCTCGGAGAGGCGATCCGCAACGCGCGGCGCCACGCCGCCCCCGACCGGATCGAGGTCGACGTGCGCGGCGACGCCGACACCGTCGAGATGGAGATCACCAACGACGGCGTCGGCGCCGCCCAGCGCGGCGGCGCGGGGATGGGCCTGCGGATCGCCGCCTTCGAAGCGCTACAACACGGAGCGTCCTTGACGTTCGGCCCCACCGGGGCGGAGCATTGGCACGTCCGCCTCGTCCTTCCCCGACCCGAATCCGCATGACCGACCGCAACCTCCGCGTCCTCGTCGTCGACGACCACCAGGTGGTCCATTGGGGCCTGCGCCTCATGCTGGGCCGTCTCGACTGGGTCGAGCGCTGCATCCCGGCGAGCACCGGCGAGCAGGCGATCGAGTTCGCCCGCCGCTACGAGCCGCACGTCGCGCTCGTCGACCTCTTCGTGGGCGAGGAGTCCGGGCCGGAGATCGTCGGGGCCATCCGCGAGGCGTCGCCGTCCACGCGCGCCCTGTTGTACTCGGGGGCCGGACGGCTGTCGGCCAAGGCCGCGCGTGCGGCGGGCGCCCACGGCTTCATCACCAAGGAGCGCGACGCCGCCGAGCTGGCCGACGCGATCCGCCGGGTCGGCCGCGGCCTGACCGTCTTCGACGACGCCGCGCCCTCCGGCATGGTCCTCACCGATCGCGAGCGCCAGGTGCTCGAGCGCGTCGCGGGCGGCATGACCAACGCGGAGATCGCCACCGAGCTGCACCTGTCGCCCAACACGGTCAAGCAGCACGCGTCGGGGATGTTCCGCAAGATCGGGGCGCGCAACCGCACCGAGGCCGTGCAGCGCGCGCAGCGCCTGGGCCTCATCTCCTAGACACACACCGGCCGCGGTGCCGACGCACCCCATCGGGTGCAAAACCGGGGTGTCTGCTCGAAGATCGGCCGCCGGCGCGCAACGGTGGGGGTCGATGCCGGACGACCAGGTCGCCGCCGAGCTCCATCGACTTCTCGAACGCGCGGGCGTGGATCCCGGAGAGGTGTCCTCC
Source organism: Baekduia sp. (assembly GCA_033855515.1). GTDB lineage: Bacteria > Actinomycetota > Thermoleophilia > Solirubrobacterales > Solirubrobacteraceae > Baekduia. The sequence goes on along the minus strand of JAWVGD010000092.1, from coordinate 8,265 downwards.
TCGACGCCGCTGGCCGCCCTGCACCTGGACTCGATCGACCACGCGGAGATGTTCGAGGCGCTGCACGCTCGCTTCGGCATCGAGGTCAACGTCGAGGAGCTGGCCGGCGCCCAGACCGTCGGCGAGGCCGTGGAGCTCATCTCCGCGCAGGTCGCCACCCGATGAGCCCGGTCGCCTGTGGCCGCTACGACGCCGGGTTCGCGCTCGACGATCCCGACGCGCTGGTCGGCGCCGCGCTCGCCTGCCCAGCCTGCCTGGGCGCCACGACGACGATGACGGTCGCTCTCGTGCGTGACCGGCTCGATGCCCGCTGCACCTGCCACGACTGCGACAGCACGTGGTCGTTGGCGCTCGCGCCCCAGCAGCTGCTGCGGCTGAGCCTCGACCCACCCCTCAGCGCCGACGTGCGCTGGAGCGACCGGCTGCCGCCGGCGCTGCCCCCGACCGACTTGGACGACGACCTCGATGCCTGATCCGACCACCGACCCGTCTCGCCCGCGGGGCGGCCTGCTGCTCACCGGCGCCTCGGGCTTCGTGGGCCAGAGCCTGCTCGCCCGGCGCCTGGCGGCGTCCGACCAGCCCGTCACCGTCCTGATCCGCGCCGCCGACGACGACGCCGCCCAAGCGCGCATCGAGGCCCTGCTCGGCGAAGCGGCGCCGCGCCGGGCGCCGCTGCGGGCGCTGGCGGCCGACGTCACGGACTTCGACCCGGCCGACGTCGCGGCCCGCGTCCGCGCCGTCAACGGCGGCCACGACGTCGACGAGGTCATCCACGCCGCCGCGTGCGTGCGCTTCGACCAGGACCTCGAGGAGGCACGCGCCGTCAACGTGGCGGGCACCGCCAGGATGCTCGAGCTCGCCCGGCGCCTGCACGAAGCCCGTCCGTTGCGCCGCTACGTCCAGGTCTCCACCGCCTACGTCGCCGGTGCCCACGACGGCCGCTTCGGCGAAGGCGACCGCCGCATCGGCCAGGCCTTTCGCAACAACTACGAGCGCTCCAAGATCGAGGCCGAGGAGCTCGCGATCGGCCCCGGCGGCGCGGCGGGCGGCCTGCCCGTCCAGATCGTGCGGCCGAGCATCGTCGTCGGCGACCGCCAGTCCGGCTGGACCGCCGCGTTCAACGTCTTGTACGTCCCGTTGCGCGCGCTCGTCGCCGGCGCCGTCGACGCGGTGCCCGAGCAGGACGCGGGGCTCCTGGACGTCGTCCCGGTCGACTACGTCGCCGACGGCCTGCTCGGCCTCGCCGACGCGCCCGCCGACGGCCGCACCTATCACCTGACCGCCGGCCGCCACGCGATCACCGTCGGTCAGCTCGCGGACCTCGCGTGCCGGGCCACCGGCCGCAAGCCGCCGCCCCGCGTGAGCGCGGAGACGTTCGCCAAGACCCTCGGCGCCAGCGCCGCCGGCCGCGTGCTGGCGGCCAACCTCGGCGACTACCTCCCCTACCTCGACGTCCGCACGCGCTTCGACGCCTCCGGCGCCGAGGCCCATCTGGCGCCGCGCGGGATCCGCGTCACGCCCGTCTCGGAGTACTTGCACCGCCTGATCGCTTACGCGCAGGAACGCCGTTGGGGCCGCGTGCGCCGGGTCGCGACGACGGTCACGCAGGCATCGCTCGGACTCGGCTGAGGCAGAACGCCGACACCCCCGGCGCGCGCCGGGACGCCGACATCGGGTAGACCTCTGCGTCGATGCGCGACTCCGCCGAGACAGTCCCTTCAGAGATGGAGCGCCTGCTCGCGGATGCTGAGCGATTGGCGCTGCTCGGCAGCTGGGCCATGGACCTGCATACCGGCGAGGCCGCATGGTCGGACGGGCTGTACCGCATCCACGGCCTCGAGCCGAAGTCGGCCCCTGGAAGCCTCGAGCTGCTGCTGTCGTGCGTTCACGCCGAGGACCGCGCGTCGGTCACCGAGCTGCTCGGCATCGTCACCGAGCGCCCGGAGGACATCCCGGCCGAGGGGATCGACGCGGAGTACCGCGTCGCGCAACCCGACGGCTCGCTGCGCGACATCCGGGCGATCGGGCGCGTGGAACGCGACGCGACCGGTGAGCCGGCGCGCTGGGTCGGGGCGGCCCAGGACATCACCGAGCTGCGGCTGTCGGAGCGTGAGCTCGACGCGCACTACGCCGTCGGCCAGGCGCTTCGCGACTGGGAGACCTTCGACGAGAGCATCGTCGGGCTGCTCGCCCGCCTGGGGGCGGCGCTCGAGAACGAGGCCGGGGCGTTGTGGACCTGGGACTCGCGGCGCGAGCGCCTCGTCTGCCGCGCGTTCTGGAGCGCGCAGGGGGGCGACCCGTCGAGCTTCGAGCTGGCCTCCCGCACCACGGAGTTCGCGGCCGGCGAGGGCGTGCCGGGCCGCGCCTACGCGCGGGGCCGGCCCATCGTCTGCGCCGACGTGGAGGGCGAGATGAGCCTGACGCGCCCTGACGCAGCCCGCGCGCTGGGCGTCGTCTCCGGCGTTGCGTTCCCGGCGATGGACGGCGGGCGCCCACTGGCGATCTTCACCTTCTACAGCCGCGACCGTCGCGCGCCCAGCGTGCGCCTGGAGCGGACGCTGACCGGCATCGGCCGCGAGCTCGGCCGCTTCCTGTTGCGCCACCGCGCCCAGCTGGAGGACCGCCAGCTGTCGGCGCGCGAGCTGCAGATCCTGCGCCTGGCGACCGAGGGTCGCAGCGGCCCGGCGATCGCCGAGCACCTCATCCTGAGCCCGTCGACGGTCAAGAGCCACTTCGAGCACATCTACGAGAAGCTCGGCGTCAGCGATCGCGCCGCTGCCGTCGCGCTGGCGTTGCGCACGGGCATCATCGACTGACCTCCGCGGAAAGATCGGCCGTTCGGCCGATGCGTTCGCGTCGCTCGGTCGTCGATCCTTCTGAGGGTGGGGATCTCACAGTCGTTCATGGAACCCTCCCGGGTGCTGCACGCCCAGGCGCTCATGCGTGCGCTCCCCGACGGGATCTGCCTCGTCGGCGGCGACGGCGGCATCCTCGAGGTCAACGAGGCGCTCTGCGCGATGACGGGGTGCAGCGCCGACGAGCTGCTCGGCCACGCGCCGCCCTATCCCTTCTGGCCGCCCGAGCACATCGAGGAGATCACGACCGCGTTCGCCGCGTCGCTGGCCCAGCCCCACGGCCGCTTCGAGCTCACCCTCCGGCGTGCCGGCGGCGAGCGCTTCCCGGTCACGATCTCGAGCGCGGCGCTGAGCCAGGACGTGGACGGCGTCAGCGGGTTCGCCTGCGTGCTGCGCGACGTGACGCACGAGCACGCCGAGCGCCGCCGCCTCGAGGACGCCCAGGAGCGCCTGCGCCAGGCCCAGCGCGTCGCGGGCATCGGCAGCTTCGAGGTCGACCGCCGCACCGGCGAGGTCACGTGGTCGCCGGAGCTGTTTCGCCTCGTCGGCGTCGCGCCGAAGGACGGCACGCACGACCGGGCCGCCGCGCGGGCGCTGTTCGAGGACCCCGACGGCGAGCAGCTCCGACGCCTCGGCGATGCGACGTACGGCGACGGCCAGAGCCGCGACCTGCTCCATCGGTACCGGCGCGGCGACGAGCTGCGCATCGGCGAGCTGCGCGTCGAGCCGCTGTGCACCCCCGACGGCGAGCGCTACGGCGTGCGCGGCACCGTCCAGGACGTGACCGACCGCGTGCGCGCCGAGCAGGAGATCCGCCTGCAGGCCCATCTGCTGGATGCTGTCGACGTCATCGTCGTCGCGACCGACCTCGCCGGGATCGTGACGCACTGGAACGGCGGGGCCGAGCGCGCGCTGGGCCGGACGCGCGCCGAGGCGGCGGGACGGTCGGTGGCGGACCTGACGATCGACTCCGACGACCCCCGCCGGATCGACGCGATCCTGGCCGAGGTCCGCCGGACGGGCCAATGGGAGGGCGAGATGGAGCTCGCTCGCGCCGACGGCAGCGCCTTCCCGTCCTACCTGCGCGCCGCGCTGGTCGACGACGCCGCGGGGACGCCGGCGGGCATGGTCGGCGTGTGCGTGGACATCAGCGAGCAGCTCGCCACCGAGCAGACGCTGCGTGCGGCCGGCGCCTACCGGCAGGCCATCACCGACAACATGGGCGAAGGCCTGTTCACGGTGGACACCCACGGCCGGCTCATGTACCTCAACCGCGCCGGTGAGGAGCTCCTGGGCTGGCGCTCGTCCGAGCTCCTCGGCCAGGTCATGCACGACGCCGTCCACTCCCGGCGGCCGGACGCCACCCCTTGCCTGGCCGACGCGTGCCCGCTGGCCCACGGGCGTGAGGACGGCGAGGTCGTGCGGGTGGCCCATGACGTCTTCGTCCGCCACGACGACAGCGAGCTGCCGGTCGAGCTCACGTCGGCGCCGTTCGAGACCGCCGACGGCGTCCGCGGCTCGGTCGTCGTCTTCAACGACATCACCGAGCGGTTGGAGCGCGAGGCGGAGCTGCAGCGCCAGCTCGACCGGGTGTCGTGGATCGGGCGGCTGCGCGACGCGCTCGACCACGATCGGTTCGTGCTCCACGCGCAGCCGATCGTCGAGCTCCGCAGCGGCGAGACCGTGCAGCACGAGCTCCTCATCCGCCTGATCGACCCGACGGGCACGGTGATCGCGCCCGGCGACTTCCTCCCCACCGCCGAGCAGTACGGCCTCATCGCGGAGATCGACCGCTGGGTCGTGCGCGAGGCGATCGGGTACGCGGCCGCCGGCCATCCCGTCGAGCTGAACCTGTCGGCCCACTCGCTGGCGACGCCGGCGCTGCTGGAGGACGTGCGCGACGTGCTGGCGCGCACCGGGGCCGATCCCAGCCTGCTCGTGTTCGAGCTGACCGAGACCGCGCTCATGCAGGACGCCGCCGCGGCCGAGCGCTTCATCGTCGGCCTGCGCAAGCTCGGCTGCAAGGTCGCGCTGGACGACTTCGGGACCGGTTACGGCGGCTTCACCTACCTCAAGCGCCTCTCGATCGACTACCTCAAGATCGACCGGGAGTTCGTGCGCGACCTGACCGACAGCGTCGCCAGCCAGGAGGTCGTCCGCGCGGTCGTCAGCCTCGCCCGCGGCTTCGGGCAGAAGACGGTCGCCGAGGGGGTCGAGGACGACACCACGATGGCGCTCCTGCGCGAGCTGGGCGTCGACTTCGCCCAGGGCTACGCGATCGCGCGCCCGGCCCCGGCCTCGGCGGTGCTCGAGGGGCGGCCCTGATCTACAGCGTCACGTACCGGCGCGTCACCGGCGCGAGCTCGGTCTCGTGCAGCAGCGCCAGCAGCCCGTTGTCGAGCGCCCCGCCGAGGCGCCGCACCGTCCGGAAGACCGCGTCGGCGTCGCGCGTCTGCTCGGTCAGGGCCTCGAGCACCGCGTGGTTGGCGGGATCGGCCAGCAGCCGGATCCAGTCGTCGTAGGCGCCCAGCGTCCGGGCGCCCGGCTCGGCGAGCCCGAGGTGCAGGAACGCCCGCGCCACGCGGTCGGTCGCCAGCTCGGCGAGCTGCTCGTCGAGGAAGTCCACCATGTCGGCGGCGCGGACGTAATGGCACAGCAGCACCGGCAGGAGCCCGGACACGTACAGCAGCTTGCGCGACGTCCGCAGCTTCGCGTTGCGCATGACGAACTTGTCCTCGCCGGTGCCGGCCCGGTCGTCCTCGGCGACCTTGCCCTCGAAGTCGACCGCGATCGTGCGCCAGTAGCGGATGACGTCGTTGAGCAGGAAGCGCGGCGGACGGTGGTCGCGGCTGTGGCGGCCCAGGTAGCGCTCCAGCACCCGGCGCTTGAGCCGTGCGTGCCGGTCGGCCCCGGTGATGGCGACCGACTCCAGCAGCAGGAGCATGCGCCGCGTGAGGTTCGCGCCGTCGTCGCCGGTCAGCCCGATGTGGTCGACCAGCCGCCAGCCGTGGAACGCGCCGCCGAAGATCGGCTGGCCGCCCGGCGGCGCCCCTTCCCCCTCGAGCACGAGCCGCAGCGTCTCGACCGCCCGCACGACGGCGGGGTCGTCGAGGCGCATGTCGGGATCGTCGACCAGCAGCGCCCAGTCGACGTCGCTGTCGCCGGTGAGCTCCGCGCGCCCCCAGGAGCCGAACAGCAGCACGGCGGTGCGGTCCGGCAGCGGGGCGCGCGCCACCGACGCCCGCAGCTCGTCGAGCCGCGTCGCGGTCGTCTCCCGCGCCTGCAACAGCGCCCCGAACCGCCGTGGCGCCCCCGGCAGCTCCAGCAGCGCGCCCGCAGGCCCCGCTATCGGTCGGCCAGCGGGGCTTCCAGGATCCACGGCACGTCCCGGCAGCGGTCGAGCAGCTCGCCGAACCGCTCCTCGTCGGCCGCCGTCAGCGGCCGATGGTGGCACTCGGCGTCGAGCGACGACAGGTGGACGTGGCGCAGGCGGCTGCCGTGCGCGTCGAGGATCTCGCGGGCGACGTCGAGCGTCGGATCCACGGAGGCGGCGTGCGGGACGTCCAGGCACAGGCCCGCCTCAGGCAGCGCGGCGAACAGGTCGGCCAGCTGATCGGCATCCTGGCCGGCGGGCTTGCGCCGATCCATGTTCTCCAGCACCAGCGCCGAGCCCAGCGGCCGGTAGGCGCGCGGGTCCGTGATCGTGTCCGGATGCACGACGATCGCGTCGACGCGGCCGGCGACCCGCAGCAGCTGCGCGACGAGCGCGCGCTCCGGCAGCCGCCGATCCTTGGTCGGCGCGTGGAGCGCGACGAACAGGAACGGCAGGACCGGCGCGGCCTCCAGGAACGCCAGCAGCGACGGAAGCTCCGGCTCGGCCAGCGCCGAGAGCTCGACGGCCAGCGTGGAGGTCGCCACGGCCTGGTCCACCAGCGCGGGCCAGTCCCCGTAGTCGGCGGCCATGTAGCCGGTCGAGGCCCCCACCGTGTGATGGCCCGCGACCTGGGGAGAAGCGGGTGCGAGGGCCGGGATCATCGGGGCATGACCCTAGCGACGGGGCAGGACGGCTCGAAGGGGGCGCTTCGCAAATACGGCGGATCCGTCGCGCGGCGCGCCGTGGTGGCGCAGCACGACGACGAGGCCGTCAGGCCCCAGGACCATCGGGCAGCGCCGCGAGCCCGGCGTCGAGGAACGCGGGCGCCCGCCCCGCGCCGACCTCGAGCACCGAGCGCGCACGGCGCGCGGACCGCTGGCGCCGCGGCGGCACGTCGGCGTCGACCCGCACGACCGTCCCCGCGGCGTCCAGCCACACGAGGTCCAGGGCGAAGCGCATCCCGAACGTGTGGATCGAGCGGCAGCGACCGAAGTGCAGCCCGACGTCCGGCGCGAGCGCCGGCAGGCCGGCCAGCCCCCGTAGGCGGGCGACGAAGGTCGCCGCCTCGACGACCACGAGCCCCCCATCGAGTTCGCGCCGCGGCAGCGACGACAAGCGCTGAGGAAGATCCACTGGTCGTCACCGTAGCCGAGAACGACGGGTGGTCGGACGCGCGGACGCGGGATGGACCCACCGGCCCGGCGCGTCGGAGCTCCTCCGGTGTTCACCTCGACGACGCGGCGGGCCGGGAACCCAGGTCCGGGCGCCCGTCAGTCCTCGGGGTCCTGCGGCGTGGGGAACGCCCCGCCGTCGATGAGCTCGATGCGGTAGCCGTCCGGGTCGGCGACGAACGCGATCAGCGGCAGCTCCTCACGGTCGCCCGGGTGGTAGGGCGGCTTCTCGGGGGTGACGCCGAGCGGCTCGAGGTCGGCCAGGGCCGCCTGGATGTCGTCGACGACGACGGCCATGTGGTTGTAGCCCGTGCCGAGGTCGTAGGGCTCGTCGTGGCCGCGGTTGACGGTCAGCTCGAGCACGTCGCCGCCGCCGGGCAGGCCCATGTAGATGTTGTAGGCCGAGGAGAAGTTCAGGCGGCCGCGCGGCTCGAAGCCCAGCGCGCCGTAGAACCGCTGGGACGCCCCAGGGTCGCGGACCCGCAGGCAGGTGTGGACGTAGTGGCGACTCATGACCCCTCCTTCGTGGACGTCGAGGCACCGAGTCTAAGCTCGCCTGCGCGCGGTCCTCAGTGCGTCCACTCCGTGAGCTGCTGCGGGGTGAGCCCGGCCAGGCGGCGCGTCTCGCGGGAGAGGTGTGACTGATCGGCGTAGCCCGCCGCCGCCGCCGCGCCGGCGAGCGGGATCGGCAGCTCCAGCGCCCGCAGGAAGCGCTGGAAGCGCAGCACGCGGTGGAGCGTCTTGGGCCCGTAGCCGACGGCCTCGACGAAGCGCCGCTGCAGCGCCCGCTCGCTGACGAAGACCTGATCGGCGGCGTCGGCCACCGTGACGCGGTGGTCGTCGAGCAGCCCGACCACCTGCTCCA
>JAWVGD010000091.1:0-3130 GCA_033855515.1 Baekduia sp. | reverse complement strand
CCGGTGCTCGTCGACGAGGGCTGGGAGAACGCCAACGAGGCCATCCTCGGCGCCGACAACAAGGCCGCGGTCGCGGTGATGCTCGTCGCGGCCGAGCGGGCGGCCGCCCAAGGCGCCCCGGTCGACCTCGAGCTGCTCTTCACCGTCCGCGAGGAGGTCGCGCTGGCGGGCGCCAAGGCGTTCGACGTCTCCCGGCTGCGCAGCCCGTTCGGCTACGTCTACGACCACGCCACGCCGATCGGCGAGATCGTCATGGCGTCGCCGACGTACTACCGGCTCCAGGCCGAGTTCCGGGGCCGCGCCGCGCACGCCGGCATCCGGCCGGAGGACGGGCGCTCGGCGATCCTGGCCGCCGCCCGCGCGATCACCGCGATGCGCCACGGCCGCATCGACGCGGAGACCACGGCGAACATCGGCTGGATCGGCGGCGGCGCGGCCGGCGCGACGAACGTCGTCGCCGAGCGCTGCGCGCTGCTGGCCGAGACCCGCTCGCTGGACGCCGCCAAGGCCGAGGCAGTCGTCGCCGAGATGGTCGACCACTGCCATGACGCCGCCAACGAGCCCGATTCCGAGTGCGATCTCGACGTCACCGTCGAGCGCCTCTTCGAGGGCTACCGCCACAAGCCCAGCTCACCGGCGGTCCGCGCCGCCGAGCGAGCGCTGGACGCCTGCGGGTACACGGCCCGCCACATCGTCTCCGGCGGCGGCGCCGACACGAACGCCTTCGCGGTCGCGGGCCTGCACACCGTCTGCCTCGCCAACGGCACCGAGCGCAACCACGAGCCGACCGAGCGGGTCAGCGTTGCCGCGCTGGAAGGCATGCTCGACGTGACCTATGCGCTGCTGGACGCCGTCGCGGCCGGGTAGGGCGCACGCCATGGGCCACGAGGAGCGCACGTTCGAACGGGCCGGCGGCGAGACCGTCTTCGACGGCCGCATCATCACCGTCGTCAACGACACCTTCCGCTACGCCGACGGCAAGACCGCAGAGCGGGAGATCGTCCGGACCTCCGGGGCGGCGGCGGTCGTCGCCGTCGACGACGAGCACCTCTGGCTCGTCCGCCAGCCGCGTGAGCCGGTGGGCGACCCCGACAGCCTCGAGCTGCCCGCCGGGCGCCTGGACCAGGACGGCGAGAGCCCGCTGGAGTCCGCCCGGCGCGAGCTCGCCGAGGAGATCGGCAAGCAGGCCGCGCGGTGGACGCCGCTGAAGGCCTACCGCTCGTCGGTCGGCTTCACCGACGAGGTCGTGCACCTCTTCCTCGCCGAGGAGTTGTCCGACGCCGAGGGCGAGCACGACTCCGGCGAGGACGAGCGGATCGAGATCGTGCGATGGCCGCTGGCCGATCTCGCGGGCGCGATCGACGAGGTCTCCGACGCCAAGACGCTCATCGGGCTTCTGCTCCTGGACCGGCGCCGGCGCGACGGCGCCGCCTAGTTCGGCAGGCACCCCAACGGCGGCCGGGCGCGTGACCTTCTCGCGCTCCGTCCGTTGACTGAGCATGACCCGCTCGAAGCTCCTCCCGCTCCTGCTCGGCGTCGCCGTCCTCTCCCCGACGGCCGTCGCCACCGCGTCCATCAAGGACCCGCAGCCCAACCCGGCGATGCGCCGGGGCATCCACGACGTCGCGCGCGTCGCGGCCGGCGGCGCCACGGCGTCGCACATCAAGGTCGCGTGCGCCTTCGCCGCGAAGCCCAGCGACCGCAACCTCTGCCACGGCACCTTCCGGCTGACCAAGGACGGCAGGAGCGCCGACTACACGCTCACCGCCAAGTCGCACGTCTGGAAGGTCTCGGCGGCCGCCGTCGAGTACCGCGTCGCCGCCAAGGCGGCCAATCGCGTGGCGGGCCTGCCCGCCACGACCGACCTCCTGGGCTTCTACCAGTAGCCCGCCCACGGCCGACCGGCAGGTTCCTTGCACGGCGAGGAGCAGGCCGGCCGGCCCCGAACCACGCCCCATGGCCGTCGTCTCCGCCGCGCCCGACGCGCGCGTCCTCGAGCACCACGTGCTCGATTTCCTCGCCTACCTCGAGTTCGAGCGTGGGCTGTCGCGCAACACCCTCGATGCCTACCGCAGCGATCTCCTGCAGTTCGGCCACTACCTGCGGGCCACCGAGACCGACGTCCTGGAGGTCCAGCACAGCGACCTCGCGGGCTTCCTCGACACGCTCGCCGCCGGCAGCGAGGACCGCCCGGCCGCCCGGCCCGCCACCCTGCAGCGCAAGGCCGCGTGCCTGCGCTCGTTCTACCGCCACCTCCGCCGCGAGAGCGTCCTCAGCCACGACCCGACCGCCGACCTGCGCGCTCCGCGCAAGAGCCAGAAGCTGCCGAAGGTCCTCTCGCGCGGCGACGTCGATCGCCTGCTGCGCGCGCCGCAGGGCACCGGGCCCGCTGCGCTGCGCGATCGCGCGCTGCTGGAGTTGATGTACGCCTGCGGGCTGCGCGCCAGCGAGGCGATCGACCTCGAGGTCGGCGACGTCGACCTCAAGGCCGGCGTGCTGCGCGCCCGCGGCAAGGGCTCCAAGGAGCGCCTGGTCCCGGTCGGTCGCGAGGCGGTCACCGCCGTGCGCGTCTACCTCGAGCGCGGTCGCCAGACCCTGACCGCCGCCACCGACGACCGCCACCTGTTCGTCAACCGGCGCGGGACGGGCCTCACCCGTCAGGGGCTCTACAAGATCGTGCAGCGCCACGCCCGGACGGTCGGGCTGGAGGACCGTATGAGCCCGCACACGCTGCGCCACACCTTCGCGACCCACCTGCTGGCCGGCGGCTGCGACCTGCGGGCGGTGCAGGAGATGCTCGGCCACGCCGACATCGCCACGACGCAGATCTACACCCACCTCTCCGCCGAGCGCCTCAAGGACGTGTACTTCAACGCCCATCCGCGCGCGGGAGGGACGGGATGAACGTCCATCCCGACGCGTCCGCATGTCACGATGACCGATCCATGCGTCGTCCCGCCTCGTTCGCCCTGACGGCTGCGGCCGTCGCCGCACTCGCCTCCGGTTGCGGCAGCTCGTCGTCCCCGAAGTCCACCACCACGGCGCAGTCCCCTCCGGACTATCCGGCCCAGGGGATCAGCTTCAAGGCGCCGGCGGGCTGGACCGTCGACGCGGGCAGGGGGCACCTCGT
>JAWVGD010000090.1:0-3016 GCA_033855515.1 Baekduia sp. | reverse complement strand
TGGCCGGGGCCGACGAAGCCGTCCAGGCGCAGGTCGGGCGAGTCGAGCAGCGCGCGCAGCGGCGGCACGATCGTCACGTGGTTGCAGAAGCAGGAGAAGTTCTGGACGCCTTCGGCCAGGGCGCGCTTCAGCGTCAGCGCGGTCGACGGCGCGGTGGTCTCGAAGCCGATGGCGAAGAACACCACCTCGCGGTCGGGCTCCTGCTTGGCGATCCGCAGGGCGTCCAGCGGCGAGTAGACCATCCGCACGTCGGCGCCCGCGGCCTTGGCCTCCTGGAGCGTCCCGCGCGATCCCGGCACGCGCATCATGTCGCCGAAGCAGGTGAAGATCACGCCGGGCTCGTGCGCCATCGCGATGGCGTCGTCGACCCGACCCATCGGGATCACGCACACCGGGCAGCCGGGGCCGTGCACGAGCTCGACGTTCGCCGGCAGGAGGTCGTCGACCCCGTACTTGTAGATCGAGTGCGTGTGGCCGCCGCAGACCTCCATGATCTTCACGTGGCGGCCCGCGGGCACGACGGCGCGGATCTCGGCGGCCAGCGCCTGGCCGAGGCCGGCGTCGCGGAACTCGTCGACGAAGCGCATGGTCATGCGACGGCGTCCTGGAGCCGGGCGGCCGGCAGCCGGGTGAGCGCGGTCCCGGCGTGGACGAGGACGACGTCGTCGGTGGCCACCGGCGACACGAGCGCGATCTCGACGGAGCTGCGGGCGCCGGCGGCGTCCTCGCAGAGCGCGAGCTCGCGACGGGGGTCGACCGCGACGACGCGCATCGGCATCCCCTCGTCGCTGCAGGTGATGCAGTGGCAGGCCGGTCCGGCGTCGCTCATTCGATCACGCTTGCTCGGAGCTCCATGAGCTCCTGCTCGAAGTCCCTGCCCATTCCGCGCAGCAGGCTGAGGGTCGCGGCCGCCTCCTCCTCGTCGACCTTCGACAGGGCGAAGCCGACGTGGATGAGGACCCAGTCGCCGGGTTGCACGGAGGTTCCCTCGGCGTCCAGCAGGCCGACATTCACCGTGCGCCGGACACCCGCAACGTCGACCCTCGCCAGCCTGTTGGCCTCGTCGACGTACTCCATGACCCTGCCCGGAATAGCTAGGCACATGCCGCGGGACCTCCCTCGAAAACGGGTGGGTACCGAACCCGATGGGTGGTGTACTCCCCGTCCGGGAGCGACGCAACAAACTTGACCGTGGTGGTCTACTGGAATCTCAGATGCCTGTTCCAGAGCATCCCGCCGCCGTCGAGCGGCATCTCCTCCGCGACTCCGCCTACGCCCAGCTGTGCGACGCGATCGTGTCCGGGACGCTCAACCCGGGAGAGCAGCTCCACGACAGCCAGCTGTGCTCGTGGCTGGGTCTCAGCCGGACACCGGTGCGCGACGCGCTCGGCCGGCTGGAGGACGAGGGCCTCGTCGAGACGGCGCCGCAGCGCTACACCCGCGTCACGCCGCTGCGGCTCAGCGACGCGCGCCACGCGTTCCCGGTGCTCGCCGTGCTGCACGGCCTGGCGACCGAGCTCGCCGTGCCGCGGCTGGTGGACGGTGACCTGGAGGAGCTCACCGCTCACAACGACGAGTTCATCGAGCGGCTGCGCAACGGCCGGCGCGAGGAGGCGTTCGCCGCCGACGAGCGCTTCCACGCCGTGTTCGTGACCCGCGCGGACAACCCGCACATCAGCCAGGCGGTCGCGCGGCTGACGCCGTCCCTACGCCGGGTGGAGAACCTGACCGGCGTGCAGATGCCAGGCGGCCGCTCCATCGCCCAGCACCAGGCGATCATCGCCCGCGCCGACGGTGCAGACGCGGCAGGGGCGGCCGCGGCGGCGCGCGCCAACTGGATGACGCTGGGGCTGCTCGTCGAGCGCTCGCTGGCGGCGCCGGGCTGAGCCGCGCCGGGTGCTCGCGCGCGGCTGGTTGCTACGCCGAGCGGGCCGCCTACTTGCCGGTCGTGCGGTGCATCGACGCGCGCTTGTGCCCCGCGCGTCCGCCGCCGCTGCCCGAGCCGGCCCGGGCGGCGCCGCGGTTGCTGTGGGGCGTGCGGCGGATGAGGAGCTGCAGCGCGCGATCGTCGTCGCCCGCCTCGCTGCGCTCGCTCAAGGCCGTCAGGTCGAACGTCCGCATGACCGGGCCGCGCTCGCGATCGATCACGGCGACGACGACCTTCGCGCCACCGGTCGCATCGAACACGATCCCGTCGATGTCGGGACCGCCGGTCGCGACCTTGACCAGATCGCCTGTGCCTGTCTGCTCCATGCCGTGAGGGTACTCGGCGGCGGCGGCGACCCTCCGGCGGGCGAGGGCGCCGTCGTCCACGTGGCCACGCGCTGACCGCCGCGGCGATCAGCGCCCCTCGGCATACCGCGCCGCCACCACGTCGGGCTGCTCGAGCACCTTGCCCGCCGCCAGGTCCCACGCCAGGCGGATGTACTGCGCGTGCGTCCACGCCAGCGGCGTCGCCGAGAACGTCGGCGTGCCGGGCGTGAACGGCTCGTCGCCGGCCGGCGGCCGCGTGTCCCAGACCTGCTCGGGGAGCATGCCGCCGGGCCCGGCCGAATTCGCCATCGCGGTCAGCTGCGCCTCGGCCCCGGCGGCGTCGCCGGCCGCGAGCTGCTGCTCGCCGCGCTCGCCGTTGAGCAACGGCCACGCCCGGCCGAGCGTCAGGAACGAGTCGTCGGACAGCCCGAACTCCCACGGGTCGCCGTTGCGCTTCTCGCCGTAGCCGTCGAACGACGCGCGGTGCCAGAAGAGCCCGCGCTCGGTCGCCACCCCGAGTTGGGCGTCGACGACCTTCAGCGAGTTCACGACGGTGGGGTCGTCGGCCGGCAGGACGCCGAGGCGCACGAGGTCCAGGAAGCTCGGATCGACCACCGTCCGCTGGTCGGCGTGCGACGGGCCGCTGTCGCCGACGGCGTACGCCGTCGCCGCGTCGGGGTTGCCGTCCTTGGACAGCCGCAGGAAGTACGGCTGCGACGAGTACGGTCCCGTGCTCGTCGCCGTCCACGCCTTGACCCGCCCC
>JAWVGD010000089.1:0-4464 GCA_033855515.1 Baekduia sp. | reverse complement strand
GGCGCCGAAGAGGTCCTTGGGTTTGGCGCCCTGCCGCTTACCAGGAGTGAAACCCCAGGCAGAAGCCCAGGAACGAGATGCCCCGGAATCCATGGCTGGCCATCGATGCGGCGACGCCGCCGGCTGTTCATGCCCGCGAGCTGCGGCGGGAATGGGAGGAGTTCGTCACGGGGGGCCGGCCGACCGGGGTGCGCCCACCCGTCGCCGACTCGTGGCGACGATCGCTCGACGCGGGAGTCGATCCCGCGGGGAGCCGGTTGGCGCCGGCGATCGCCGGCCGCGACGAGGTGTCCGAGCGGTGGGAGATGCATCCACTTCGCCAGGCGGCCTCGCTGATCCGTGAATGTCTGACGGGCCTCGCCGATGAGTCTGAGCACCTGATCGTCGTCAGCGATGCGGCGGGCGTCCTGCTCCAGGTCGAAGGCAACGCCGGAGTCCGCTCCCGGGCAGCCGACTCGATGAACTTCACCGAGGGCGCCTTGTGGAGCGAGGCCGGCGCCGGGACCAACGCCGTCGGGACGGCCCTGGCGGCCGATCACGCCGTGCAGATCTACGCCACCGAGCACTTCATGGAGGTCGTCCAGGTGTGGACATGCTCGGCAGCGCCCGTGCACGACCCGGAGACCGGCACGCTGCTCGGCGTCATCGACCTGACGGGCCTCGAAGGACACGTGCAACCGCACAGCCTGGCGGTCGCCCTGACCACCGCGCGCGCCGTCGAAGGCCATCTCCGCTACCGCCTGCAAGAGCGTGACGAGCGGCTGCGGTCGCGGTATGAGGGGCGTATCGCGGGCGGCAGGGATCGCCGCGCGCTCGTGGCGCCGACCGGACGCCTCGTCGCCGACGACTCCAGGGGGTGGCTGGGCGGGACGCGGCTCGAGCTGCCGCCCGGCGGAGGAGAGCTGGTCCTTCCCTCCGGGGCACTCGCGTTCGCGGAGCCGGTCGGGCGCGACGGCGACGAGGCCTTCATCGTCCGCGAGCTCGGCAGCCAACACACGCCTCGCCGTCCTCGCAACCAGCTCCGCATGCTCGTCGACGAACAGGCCGCGCTGCGGCGCCTCGCGACCGCCGTCGCGCGTGGGGTGTCCCCCGACGAGATCTTCATGGCGGTGGCCGAGGAGGTCGGCCCGCTCCTCGGCGCCGACGACGCTGCCGTGGTCTGCTTCGAGCCCGACGGCAGTGGCCGGGTCCTCGCCGGGGCGGGGAAGTGGGTGCACGAGATCGGGATCGGGCACCGGGTGGAGCTCGACGACTTCCTGGCCATCACGGCGGTGTTTCGCACCGGTCGGTCGGGTCGCGTCGACGACCACGACTACGGCACGGCATCGGGGCCGGTCGCCGACTATCTGCGGCGGGCCGGAAACCGCTCGGCGGTGGCCAGCCCGATCATCGTCGAGGGCCGCCTCTGGGGGGCGATGGTCGCGTCGACCAACCGCGAGCCGCTGCCCGCAGACATCGAGGAGCGCATGGCGAACTTCACCGAGCTCGTCGGCATCGTGATCGCGAATGCCGCCAGCCAAGCGGAGCTCACGGCCTCGCGCGCCCGTGCGGTGGCCGCCGGCGACGAGGCGCGCCGGCGCATCCAGCGCGACCTGCACGACGGCGCGCAGCAGCGCCTGGTGAGCACGGTGGTGACGCTCAAGCTGGCGCGGCGGGAACTGGGCGATGCGACCGGGCCGGCAGTCGAGCTGCTGGAGGAGGCGCTCGCGAACGCCGAGGGCGCCAGCGGCGAGCTGCGCGAGCTCGCGCACGGGATCCTGCCGGGCGCGCTCAGCGGCGGCGGGCTGCGCGCCGGGATCGACGCGCTCGTCTCGCGCGTCCACCTGTCCGTGTCGGTCGAGGTCACCGCCGAGCGTCTGCCGCCGGCGCTGGAGGCGACCGCCTACTTCATCGTCGCCGAGGCCTTGACCAACGCGGTCAGGCACGCCCACGCCAGCAGCGCGCGGATCGCCGCCGTCGTCGACGGAGGCGTGCTGCAGCTCGAGGTCCGCGACGACGGCGTCGGCGGGGCACGCAGCGACGGGAGCTCCGGGCTGCTCGGGCTCCGCGACCGCGCGGCGGCGCTGAACGGCGAGCTGCGCATCGACAGCCCTCCGGGGGAGGGGACGGTGGTCGCCGCGACGCTGCCCATCGCGGGGTCGCAGGCGGCGTGAGGCGTGAGGCGTGGGCGCGCTCGGTGCCCGCTTGCCTCCAGGCGTCGCCGGCGTACCTCCCGCAGCATGGCGACCGACTACGCGGGGTTCATCGCGACCGTGGAGCGGGAGGCCGACGTGCCCCACGACCAGGCCGAGCGCGCCGTCTCGGCGACGCTCGAGACGCTCGCCGAGCGGATCTCCGGCGGCGAGGCCCGCGACCTCGCCGAGCAACTGCCGCCCGAGCTGCAGGACATGGTCGACAAGACCGCCGACAACGGGCCGAAGGCGCTCTCGGCCGAGGAGTTCCTGCAGCGCGTGCAGGCCCGCGAGCACGTCCCCATCGGCAAGGCCCGCGAGCACGTCCGGGCCGTCTTCGCCGCCTTGCGCCAGACCGTCTCGTCCGAAGAGATCGCCGATCTCGCCGCCCAGCTGCCGCGCGAGCTGGAGATGCTGCTCTTCGACGATCCGCCGTTGAACGACCTCGACGACGGCGTGGCCGGCAGCTCGCCGTCGTCGGCCGAGGACTTCCTCGCCCGCGTCGCGCGCCGTGCCGCGCTCGAGCACGAGGGCGCCCGTCGCGCCACCGACGCCGTGCTCGAGCTGCTCGCCTTCCGGCTGGCCGCCGGCGAGACCGACGACCTCGCCGAACGCCTGCCTTCAGACCTGCGCGCGCCCCTGGAGCGCGGCAAGGCCGAGAAGCCGAGCCCGTCGGCGCACTGGCTGCCGCTCAAGCAGTTCCTCATGGCGGTCGCCGAGCGCGAGGGCGTGACGCGCTCCGAGGCGCGCTTGCATGTCCGCGCGGTGTTCGAGACGCTCGCCGAGGCGGTCGGCGACGACGAGGTCGACGACGTCATCTCGGAGTTGCCAGCGGAGTTTCGGTCGCTCGTTCCTCGTCGTCGCTGAGGGCCTCGGGACGCGTGCGCGCCTCGAGCCCCTCGACCACCGCCAGCCCGGCGAGGATCCCGAGCAGGACCGTCCACAGCGCGAGGCCCGGCAGGCGCTGTCCGAGCACGGTCGCGACGACTGCGAGCACCGCCGCGACGAAGCGCCGGTCCCAGCGGACGCGCAGCACGCGGATCTTCAGCGCGACGCTGCCGAGGAGGTAGAGCACGGGGCCCGCCGCGATGGCCACGAGCTGTGCGCCGTGCTGCTGCCGGCCGGGGTGTGCGATCACCAGCTCGTTGCCGACCGCGGCGACGATGATCCCGGCCACGAGCAGCACGTACAGGTAGCTCAGGTCCCGGCCGAGGCGCCCGCGCTCGCGGCCCGCATCGCGGAGCCGGATGAACGTGTGCCCGGCGTGGAAGTCGAAGTACAGCCACCAGAGCGCGCCGGTCATCAGCATGGACACCAACATCGCCGCAAGACGGGTGGCCGTCGGATCCAGCGCGGACGCGGTGGCGCCGGCGGCGACGATCGACTCGCCCAGCGCGATGATGAGGAACAGCTCGAGCCGTTCGACGAAGTGGCTGGGCTCCAACAGCCAGTCGTCGGCGTGGGTGCGACCCATCCGCGGAACCCAGTGCCCGGCGATCGGGCCGAGGTAGTCGAGCGCCAGCGCCGCGCCCCAGCAGGCCACGCGCGCGTCGCCGTGCAGCAGCACGCCCGCGACCCACAGCGGCGTCACCGCGAGCGTCCAGATGAGCAGCCGCCGGAACGGCCCGTACAGCGGATCGTCCCGGTCGGTCGCCACCACGATGAAGACGTTGCGAAACGACTGGATGCCGACGTAGCCCGCGACGAGCAGCGGCGCCCGGGCGCCGAAGGCGTGCGGGATCGAGATGGCGCCGAGCATGCCGGCGACCATGGCGACCAGGAGGATCGCGCGCACGACCAGCGTCTCCGGGTCGAACCAGTTCGTCACCCACGTCGTGTACATCCACGCCCACCAGGCGGCGAGCAGCAGCATCGCCGTCCTGCCTGCGCCGCCGAACGTCAGATCGTGGCGAAGCAGGATCGACAGCTGCGTCACGACGAAGACGAAGACCAAGTCGAAGAACAGCTCGGCCGACGTCACACGCCCTTCCTGATCCGGGGGGCGACGGATGCGCTGCACCGCCTGGTCGGTAGGCCGCCGGGTGCGGATCGCAACGCTACATCGCTTCCCGGGCCTTCGCGACGCCGGAGGCCATCTCCTCCGCGTTCATGACCGGCGAGAACGTGATGTGTGCGTCCAGGCCCAGGAACATCGGCTCGGCCGCGGGCGGGATCTCGCTCGAGTCGGTCATGTCGAAGAAGATCAGCGCGGTGCGCATCCCGTGCTCGGCGGTGAAGTAGACCGCCTCCGCGTTCAGCGCTTCGATCGACGAGCGCATGATCTCCGGCAGGC
>JAWVGD010000088.1:0-3481 GCA_033855515.1 Baekduia sp. | reverse complement strand
TCCTGCCGCGTGGCGCCAGCAACATCCGCTTCTTCGCCGACTACGCCACCGAGCGGTTGGCCGAGCCGCCCCGGACCCTGCACGGCGGCGAGCGCAACCGCGTGCGCCATGACCCGGCCGGGGTGACCGCGGTGTCGACACCGTGGAACGCGCCGTTCATGCTCGCGACCTGGCGCATCGGGCCGGCGCTCGCGGCCGGCAACACCGTGGTGCTCAAGCCGCCGGAGTGGGCCCCGCTGACGTGCTCGATGCTCGGCGACCTCGCCGACGCGGCGGGAGTGCCGGCCGGGGTGCTGAACATCGTCCACGGCCTGGGGACCGAGGCCGGGGCACCCCTGACCGGGCACCCTGACGTCGATCGCGTGGCGTTCACCGGTTCGCCGAACACCGCCCGCACCGTCTATCAGGACGCCGCCAGGAACCTGACGCCGGTGTCGTTCGAGCTCGGTGGCAAATCGCCGTTCATCGTGTTCGAGGACGCGGACCTCGACGCGGCGGTGGCCACCGCCGCCTACCAGTTCGACAACTCCGGCCAGGTGTGCCTGGCAGGCACGCGGCTGCTCGTGCACGACTCGATCAAGGACGAGTTCCTGGACCGCCTGCGGGCCGCCGCCGCCGACATCCGCGTCGGCGACCCGCGCGAGGCCGCGACGACCTACGGGCCGCTGATCCATCCCGTCGCCCTCGAGCGCGTGACCGGCCACGTCGCCCGTGCCCGTGAGCAGGGTGCGCGCCTGGCCTTCGGCGGCGAGTCGCTCGGCGGCCTGTACTACGCGCCGACCGTGTTCACCGACCTCCCCGACGGCGCTGACATCCTGGGCAACGAGGTCTTCGGGCCGGTGCTCACGCTGCAGGCCTTCGGTGACGAGGCGGAGGCGATCGCGCTGGCCAACCGGTCCGACTACGGGCTGGCCGCCACCGTCTACACGGGTTCGGCGGAGCGCTCGGAGCGGGTCAGCGCCGCCCTCGTGGCCGGCACGGTCTGGGTCAACTGCTTCTACGTCCGCGACCTCGACACACCGTTCGGTGGTTCACGGGACTCGGGGATCGGGCGGGAGGGAGGCCACCACTCGTTCGACTTCTATTGCGACGTCAAGACGGTCTGCGAGCGTACGGCGATGTTCGGCTGAGATCCCGGCTTGCGCCGCCCGGCCACATAATGTATTCATTCTTGGCGTGAGCGTCCGCCCAGCCGGTGTTCGTGGCCCTGTGAACCGCCGACCCCGGATCCTCGTCACCCCCTGGCGCCGCGCCCTGCCGACCTACCTCGGGGACCGCACGATCCTCGACGCGCTCGACCCCGCCTACGCCGGACGGATCGTGGAGGCCGGCGGCCTGCCGCTCATCGCCTCGCGGCCGCCCGAGCACACGGCGGCGATCGCCGCGGAGCTGCTGGACCTCGCCGACGGCCTCGTCGTCTCGGGCGGCGGCGACGTCGATCCCCGCTCATACGGGGACGTGCCGGCCAACGTGCAGGACGCCGAGGCCGCGGCCGATGCGTGGGAGCTCGAGTTGTTGCATGGCGCACGCCGGCGCGGCCTGCCCACGCTCGCGATCTGCCGTGGCGCCCAGCTGCTGGCGGTCGCCGCCGGCGGACGGCTCGGCCAGCGGCTGCCCGACGCGCCCGGGCACCGCGAGATCCAAGGGCTTGCGGCGCAGGACATCCTGGCCGCGCGCCATCCCGTGACCGTGACCCCTGGCTCGCGCCTGCATCGCGCGCTCGCCGCCCATGAACTCGAGGTGAACACCATTCATCATCACGTCATCGACGATCCCGGCAGCCTCGAGGTCACCGCCACCGCGGCCGGAGGCGTGATCGAGGGCGTCGAGCCGCGCGACGACTGGGCCGCCGTGGGCGTCCAGTGGCACCCGGAGAAGATGGACGACCCGCGGCAGCGCGGGCTGTTCGCGGCGCTCGTCATCGAGGCCCGCGACGCGGGGGAGGCGGTTGCCACCGCGCCGGCTCCGGACGGTCGGGCGGCATGACGCCGCGGGGGTACACCGGCCCGCTGTCACCCGACGGCCGCGCCGGCCTCGTCCCGCCGCCGCCGTGGAACTACTCAGGCGACTTCTTGATCGCCGAGTACCGCACGGACCCGGACGCGGTGGCCGCCCTGCTGCCGGCCGAGCTCGAGCCCGCCGACGACCCCGGGGCCGTCGCGGCCATCTTCGCCGACTGGCAGTCCTGCTCGGCCGACGGGCACGAGCTCGTCGACCCGATCCAGGCCCAGTACCACGAGTTCTTCCTCGTCGTGGGAGCGAAGTACGAGGGCCGGCCGGTGTCCCGCTGCGTCTACATCTGGGTCGACAAGGACTTCGCGATGTACCGCGGCTGGATCCAGGGCTTCCCCAAGAAGCTCGGCTCGATCCACATGACGCGCACGTTCGCCGCCGGGCAGGCGGCGCCGCGCATCGAGCCCGGCGCTCGCTTCGGCGCGACGTGCGCCGCCAACGACCGGCAGATCGCCCGGATGGTGCTCACGCTCGAGCACGTCTCGGAGACCGGCCCGACGGTCAACGACCCGCCGATGCACAACACGCGCCACTTTCCGGCGGCCCACGGCGACCGGCCCGCCGTCTTCGAGCTCGTGCGCGCCGGCGGCTATGACCGCGATGCGACCGAGGTCTGGGAGGGTGCGGCCGAGCTGACGCTGTTCGGCGACACGATCGAGGACCTGCAGGCGATCGCGCCGCGGGAGCTGCTGCGCGGATACCGCTTCTCGTTCGGCTACAGCGTCGACGGGGTCGAGGTCGTCGCCCAGCACCAGCGACAGGAGTCCTAGGTGAAGCACGTCCGCATCGAGCACGAGGGTCGCATCGTCGAAGGCGAGCTTGTCGGCGAGGAGGTCCGTGCGGGAGCGCTCACCCTCCCGGTCGGCGGGGTCGAGCGCTGGCTCTCGCCCGTGGAGCCGTCCAAGATCGTCGCCACCCACCTGACGTACCGCTCCCGCGCGGAGGAGTACGGCATGGCGCAGCTCCCGCAGGCGCCGTCCTACTTCCTCAAGCCACCCTCGTCGCTGTCGTCGCATCGGGCGCTGGTCGTGCGGCCGCACGGCTGTCGCTTCTTGAACTACGAGGGCGAAGTGGCGGTGGTCATCGGCCGGCGCTGCCACGGCGTCGCGATCGACGAGGCGCTGGACTACGTGCGCGGCTACACGGTGGCCAACGACTGGGGCGTGCACGACTTCCGCCACGCCGACCGTGGCTCGATGCTGCGCGTCAAGGGCCAGGACGGCTTCTGCCCGCTGGGGCCGGTGCTCGTCGATGCGGCCGACGTCGACCCCGAAGACCTGACGCTGCGGACGTTCGTCAACGGAGACGAGGTCCAGCACGGCCACACCGGCGACGACCTCATGTTCTCCTTCGCCTACCAGATCGCCGACGTCGCGAGGCTCATCACGCTGGAGCCCGGCGACGTGCTGCTGACCGGAACGCCCGCGAACTCCCGGCCGGTCGAGCCCGGCGACGTGGTCGCGGTGGA
>JAWVGD010000087.1:0-35605 GCA_033855515.1 Baekduia sp. | reverse complement strand
GCGTCGGTCAGCGGCGCGTAGGCGCCGGGCGAGCGGCGCACGGTCTGCGCGGCGTTGTTGATGAGGATGTCCAGCGGCCCCTGCGCAGCGACCGAGTCGGCCAGCGCCACGACCTGGGCCGGGTCGCGGAGGTCGACGCCGACGATGCGCAGGCGGTCCAGCCACTGCGCGCTGTCGGGCATGGCGGCGAAGCGGCGTACGGCGTCGCGCGGGAAGCGCGTGGTGATCGTGGTGTGAGCACCGTCGCGCAGGAGGCGCAAGGCGATGTACATGCCGATCTTGGCGCGGCCGCCGGTGAGGAGCGCGCGGCGGCCGGTGAGGTCGGTGCGGGCGTCGCGACGCTCATGGTGGCGGGCCGCGCAGGTCGGGCACAGCTGGTGGTAGAAGGCGTCGACCTCGACGTAGCGGGCCTTGCAGACGTAGCAGGCGCGCGGCTTGACGAGGGTGCCGGCGGTCGCCCCGCGTGCGCTGGAGACGAGCGGCAGCCCCTGGGTCTCGTCGTCGATGCGGC
Organism: Baekduia sp.; assembly: GCA_033855515.1. Taxonomy (GTDB): domain Bacteria; phylum Actinomycetota; class Thermoleophilia; order Solirubrobacterales; family Solirubrobacteraceae; genus Baekduia. Next base: position 35,094 of record JAWVGD010000087.1, on the reverse strand, counting down.
CGGGCGCGCCGGTCGCCGTCGCGGCGGTCACGGCGAGGTCGTTGGCCAGCTCGGCGGCGCGGCGCTCGGCCTTGCGGAGGCGCTTGACGGCCTTGAAGAGCCCACCGGTCGCGCGCTGGACGGCGATCGAGTCGGGATGCCCGGTCGGCAGCTCACCGACCTCGGCGAGGACCCGCAGGCAGTCCTCCAGGCGCTCGGGGTCGATGCCTGCGGCGGTTGCCGCGGGCTGGTCCTCGGTCATCGTCATGGCGCGGTGAACTGTAGGAGGACGGTGGGCGGTGCGGCGGGGGCGCCGGCGCCCGTGGTGTTCAGCGCGGCGCGTGGCCGGTGGTGTGTGGCGCTGAATCGTCGGCGATGACAAGGAGGTGGCCACGCTACGCTCGCCCCCATGTCCGGCCTGCGCTGGGGGGTCCTGTCGACCGCACGCATCAACGATGCGCTGCTGGGCGCCGGTGCCGCCGATGTCGTCGCGGTCGCCTCGCGCAGCAGCGAGCGCGCCGAGGCCTACGCGAAGGCCAGGGGCCTGCCGCGCGCCTTCGGCTCCTACGAGGCGCTGCTCGCCGATCCGGACATCGACGCGGTGTACATCTCGCTGCCCAACGGGATGCACGTCCCGTGGAGCATCCGCGCGCTGGAGGCCGGAAAGCACGTGCTGTGCGAGAAGCCGTTGTCGCGCAGCGCCGACGCAGTGCGCGCCGCGTTCGACGCCGCGCAGCGCGCCGGCCGGCTCCTGGTCGAGGGGTTCATGTGGCGCCACCACCCGCAGGTCGCCCGGGCCCAGCAGCTCCTGGCCGACGGCGCGGTCGGCCGCGTCTCCCTCCTGCGCGCGCGCTTCTCGGGCCCCATCTCCCCCACCGACCGCGCCGCGGTCGACCCGCGGCTGCGGCGCGACCTCGAGGGCGGCGCGCTGATGGACGTCGGCTGCTATTGCGTCAGCGGCGTGCGCGCGCTCGCCGGCGCCGAGCCTGAGGCCGTGCACGCCATGCGGATCGCCGGCGGCGAGGACGTCGACGAGGTGCTCGCCGGCCTGCTGCGCTTCCCCGGGGACGTCCTGGCGAGCATCGACTGCGGGTTCATCCTCGCCGAGGAGGACGTCCTGGAGGCGGTCGGCGACGCCGGGATCCTGCGCCTGACCGACCCGTGGCACGCACGCGCGCCCGTCATCGAGATCGACCGTGGCGGCGGCGACGGCGTCGAGCGGATCGAGGTCGAACGTGTCAACCACTATGCCTTGGAGCTCCAGGCCTTCGAGGCCGCCGTCCGGGGTGAGCGGCCGCCGGTGCCCGAACGCACCGACTCCGAAGGGCAGGCGCGCACGATCGAGGCCCTGTACGCCTCGGCCGAGCGCGGCGCCGCGACGCCCGTTCCCGCGGCCGTCACAGCGCCGTCCTGAGCCCGCTGAGGGTCAGCTCGCCAGCGACGCGTCGAGCGTGACCTCGGGGACGCCGGCCAGCGCCCTGCTGACCGGACAGCCCTTCTTGGCCCCCTCGGCCTGCTCGACGAACGCCGCCTCGTCGATGCCCGGCACCCGGCCGACCGTCGTGAGGGCGATCTTGGTGATCGTGGGAGCCCCGTCGACGATCCGCAGCGTCACGACGGCCTCGGTGTCCACGGAGTCCGGCGGGTTCCCCGCTTCGGCGAGCGCGTTGGACAGCGCCATCGAGAAGCAGGCCGCGTGCGCGGCGCCGATGAGCTGCTCGGGGTTGGCGCCCGGACCGTCCTCGAACCGCGACTTGTAGGAGTAGTCGCCGGTGATCGTGTCACCGGCCTTGAACGTCCCGCTCCCGCTCTTCAGGTCGCCCTGCCACTGCGCGGTGCCCTTCGACGGCATGCCGTCCTCCTCGATCGTGATCCACAGGTCTCTCGCGTCCCAGCCTGCCCGCCGACCGCGCCGACCACGCGTGAAGCGCCGGACCTGGCGCGCGGTGCCCGCCCGGGCAGCGCGGACCGCTACGGGACGGCGGTCGGACCCGGGCGGCACAGCAGCGACTCGACCTGCTCGAGCGAGGCGGGGATCCGGCGCTGCAGCGCGCCGCGGAGGACCAGGCGGTCCACGAGGCGCCCCAGCACGCCGAGGCGCGGCCGGTAGCGGAACGCCATCGTGACGACGGCGCCGCCCTCGCCGTCGGAGACGACCTCCAGCCGGCGCTCGAGCGCCGCCGGCATGCCGCCGCCCTCGCTGCGGTGCAGCTGGCGCACGGGCGGCTGCCACTCGACGATCCGCCAGCGCGCCCGGATCGTGACCAAGCCGAGACGGGTCCGGGCCTCGTAGGCTGTCCCGAGTCCTGCAGAGCGCTCCACATCGCTCACCGACGCGGTGACCGCGCACCACTGCGGATACCGCTCGATCTCGCCCAGGAGGCGCCAGACCTCGCGCGGCGGGACGGCGATCCGTCGCCGGTCGCGGACCTCGCTGTAGCGGGCGTCCGTCTTGCTTCCTGCGCGTTGCTGACTGATGGTCGACAACCTAGCGTGCGCTGATCGCTCCGCAAAGCTGCCCAGCCCACCCAGGCGTATAGCGGGGCCCCGTGCGCTACGAGCGCCGCTTGGCGCCCGGGCTGAAGCGCTCGCGCCGCACCGTCGTCTTCTTGCCCTTGATCGTGCGCGTGCGCAGGATCGAGACGACCTGGTCGGCCGAGTCCTCGGGCACCTCGACGAGCGAGAACCGGTCGGCGATCTCGATCGCGCCGATGTCTCGCCCGCTGAGCCCCGCTTCGTTGGCGATCGCGCCGACGAGATCCTGCGGCCGGATCCCGGCGGTCCGGCCGGCGCCGAAGAAGAGGCGCGTCATGCCGGCGCCGGGCTCTCGCGGCGCGCGCGGCCCGGGGCCGCCGCGACCGTCGCGACCGCCCGGTCGCTCACCGCGACGGGCGCCGCCGGGGGCGCCGCTCGCGCCGCGGGCGTCACGCTCGGGCGGCGGCGCCATCTGCGGGATCTCGTCCTCGTCGCTGGACGTGCCGCCCGCCTCGTGGGCGAGCTTGATCGCGGCCAGCGCGATCTCGACGAGGTCGTGCTCCTCCGACAGCGAGTCGACGACGGCGCGGAAGCTCTCGAGGTCGTCGCCGTCGGTCAGGCTCTCGGCCAGCGCCGCCCGCGTCAGCTCCAGGCGCCGGGTCCGCAGATCGGCGATCGTCGGGACCTTCTCGACCGCGATCCGCGCGCGCGTGATCCGCTCGATCGTCTTGAGCATCCGGTGCTCGCGCGGCTGGGCGAGCGTGATCGCGACGCCCTCGCGGCCCGCGCGCCCGACGCGCCCGATGCGGTGGACGTAGGCCTCCGGCGCCGCCGGCACGTCGTAGTTGACCACGTGAGTGAGCGAGTCGACGTCCAGGCCGCGGGCGGCGACGTCCGTGGCGACGAGCAGCTCGGTCGTCCCGGCCTTCAGGCGGCCGACGACGCGCGAGCGCTGCTCCTGGGTCATGCCCCCGTGCAACGCCTCGGCGCGGTAGCCGCGGCCGTTGAGCGTCTCGGTGAGGCTGTCCACCTCGGCGCGCGTGCGGCAGAAGACGATGGCCGCGGCCGGCGCCTCGAGGTCGAGGATCCGGCCCAGCGCCGCCGGCTTGTGGGCGCGGGGGACGATGTAGGCGACCTGGCGGACCAGCGGCGCGTCGCCGTCGGACGTCGTCGCGCGGCCGATCTGGATGCGGATCGGGTCGCGCAGGTGGCGGTTGACCATCTTGTTGATCCGCGACGGCATCGTGGCCGAGAACAGGATCGTCTGGCGCTCGGGGTTCGTGTCGCTGAGGATCGTCTCGATGTCCTCGGCGAAGCCCATGTCGAGCATCTCGTCGGCCTCGTCGAGGATGACGGTCTTCAGCAGCTGCGTGTTGAGCGTCCTGCGACCGATGTGGTCCAGCGCGCGCCCGGGCGTGGCGACGACGACGTCCACCCCGCGCTCGAGCTCCTTGAGCTGGCGGACGATGGGCTGGCCGCCGTAGATCGGCAGCACCCGCACGCCCATCTGGCGGCCGTACTTGTGGATGGCCTCGGAGACCTGCGTGGCCAGCTCGCGCGTCGGGACGAGCACGAGCGCCGAAGCATGCTTGCCGCCCGTGTCGCCCGAGCGCTGCAGGCGCTCCAGCAGCGGCAGCGCGAACGCGGCGGTCTTGCCCGTGCCGGTCGCGGCCTGGCCGAGGAGGTCGCGGCCGTCGAGCAGCGGCGGGATCGCCTCGCGCTGGATCGGCGTGGGCTCCTCGTAGCCCAGAGCCGTCAGGGCAGCCACCAGCTCGGGGGCAAGGGCGAGGTCGGCGAAGCTGATCGCCTCGCCGGATTCTTCCGGGGTCATGGTCGTGCGTGCCTCTCGTCTCTGGGTTGGATGCTGCGCCAGCCCAGTGCCACTGCGTCCGGACTCGACCCGAGAGGCTAGCGGTGCGCCGCTATGGTCGGGACGTGGGCCGGATCTACCCCGACATCGACGAGGCGCTGGCGCGCTGGATCGCCGCACAGCCGATGTTCTTCGTCGGCACCGCGCCGTTGGACGACGAGGGCCACGTCAACGTCTCCCCGAAGGGGCCGATCGGAACGCTGCGGGTGCTGTCGCGCACCGAGGTCGCCTACCTCGACGTGGTGGGCAGCGGCGCCGAGACCGCCGCGCACCTGCAGGAGAACGGCCGGATCGTCGTGATGCTGTGCGCCTTCTCCGGGCCGCCGCGAATCGTGCGGTTGCACGGCCGCGGACGCGTCGTCTGGGCCGAGGCCCCCGAGTTCGGCGAGCTGCTGGCCACCATGGCCTTCGAGGAGCCCGAGGTGCCCGAGACGCGCCGCGCGATCGTCCGCGTGGAGGTCACCCGCGTCGCCGACGCCTGCGGCTTCGGCGTGCCGCGGATGGATCTCGTCGGCGAGCGGCCCAACGCCGCCAAGTGGGCCAAGGGCAAGCTGGCCAAGGGCGGCCCGACCGCGATCGACGACTACAAGACCGCCAAGAACCGCACGAGCATCGACGGGCTCGCGGCGTGGGCGCCGGACGAGCCGCCGGCCCCGCGCTGACCACCGACCCCCCGAGACGGGCGGTCGTTCACGGGCGGATCGCATGCCCGGCCCGCGTCGTCCGCTATCCCGTAGGGAGTGCCAGACACGCTCACGCGCGCCCCGTCCCGTCCCACGGCCCCCTCACAGGGGTCGTCGTCTGCCGCCCGCGGCCCGCGACTCGGGCTGGCCGTCGCCGCCCTGGCGTTGGGCGGCTTCGCGATCGGGACCACCGAGTTCGTCGCGATGGGCCTGCTGCCGCAGATCGCCGGCGGGGTGCACATCTCGATCCCGACGGCGGGCCATGTGGTGAGCGCCTACGCGCTCGGCGTCGTCGTCGGCGCACCGGTGCTCGCGGGCCTCGGGGCACGGTTTCCGCGGCGGACGCTGCTGGTCGCGTTGATGGTGGCCTTCGCCGCGGGCAACGTCCTGAGCGCGGTGGCGCCTTCGTATCCGCTGCTCGTCGCGGCCCGCTTCCTCGCCGGGCTCCCGCACGGGGCGTACTTCGGGGTGGCCTCGCTCGTGGCGGCCGATCTGGCGGGGCCGGAGCGCAAGGCGCGCGCGATCTCGCGCGTGCTGCTCGGGTTGAGCGTCGCCAACGTCGTCGGCGTGCCCGCCGCGACGTGGCTCGGCCAGACGTTCGGCTGGCGCGCCGCGTTCGCGGCCTCCGCGGTCCTCGCCGCCGCCACGGCGATGAGCGTCCTGCGCGTGGTCCCGTGGTCGCCGGCCGACCACGACGCCACGCTGCGCCGCGAGCTCACCGCCCTGCGCCGCCCGCAGGTCTGGCTGGCGATCGCCACGGGCGCCGTCGGCGGCGGCGGCATGTTCGCCGTCTACTCCTACATCTCGCCGATCCTCACCGACCGGACCGGCCTCGCGCTCAGCGCCGTCCCGGTCGTGCTGGCCGTCTGGGGACTGGGGATGGTCGTGGGCAACCTGGTGGGCGGCCGGCTGATGGACTGGCGCCCGATCCCGGTCATGCTCGGCACGTTCGTGCTCATGGCGTCCATCTTCGCGCTCTTCGCGCTGACCTCGGGGCGGCCGGTCACCGCGATCCCGACGGTCTTCCTGCTCGGGATGAGCCTCATCCTGCCCACGGGCCTGCAGATCCGGCTCATGGACGTCGCGGGCGATGCGCAGGCGCTCGGCGCGGCGCTGAACCATTCGGCCTTCAACATGGCCAACGCGCTCGGGGCGTGGCTCGGCGGCCTGGTGCTCGCCGCCGGCTGGGGGCTGGCGGCGCCGATGTGGGTCGGCGTGGGGTTGTCGCTCAGGGGGTTGGCGGTCTTCGCGCGGTCGCTCGCGCTGGCGCGCCACGGGGGTCGCGGCGCCGGCAGCGCCCGGCCGGCCGCCGCTCAGCGATAGCGCGGAGGCACCGGGCGCTCCGCGGCGAGCGCCAGGATCCGTGGCCGCAGGTCCGCCGACCAGCGCCACAGCGGCATGCTCGGCAGCTCGCGGCCGACGGCCTCACGCAGCGCGCGGTCCTCGGTCACCAGCGGCACCTGCTGCAGCGCGGCGGTCGTGGCGATGAGCGCGTCGTCGAACCCCACCCCGCTGCTGGCCGCGAGCACGGCCAGCAGCACCGAGGTCGGCGCGTCGTCGGGATCCGGCGGCGGGGCGACCAGGACGCGTACGCGCTGCAGCGCCTTGCGGTGCGCCACCTCCGGCGTCGCGGCGATCTGCTCGATCGCGACGGCGGCCGCCAGCAGCTCCAGCCGGCGGGCCGACGTCAGGCGGTCGACGGTCGCCGTCATGTCCGGCTCGGCGACGATCTCGTCGAAGACCATCGCATCGATGAGGCAGCGCAGCGCGGCCATGTCCCCCCAGGATGATGGCGCCGGCGCCAGACACGTCACCTTCTCGCGCGCAACCCGTTGGAGGAGCATGACCGCCCGACTCTCCCTCCTCCCCCTCGCCGCCGCCGCGACGCTGGCCTTCGCAGGTCTCGCGAACGCCGCCGCGACCACTCCCCAGGTCAAGGTCCACGCGATCTTCGGCGGCACCGGCGCCCACGTCGGGCAGGTGCTCGACGTCCGCACCAGCGGGCACACGACCAGCAAGGTCACCGAGATCTGCTGGGATCCCGCGCCGATCGAGCGCCCCGCGTGCAGCCCCTCGGTCAACGGCGCGCCGTCGGCCGTAGGCACGACGAAGCTCACGCTCAAGCTGCAGGACGGCACCCGGCTGACCAAGTCCATCAAGGTGACCGCCGCCTACCGCCACCGCGGCGGCCACGGCGGCAGCGACGCCGCCCCCGGCCACGTGACGTGCGCCGGCCTCAAGCTCTACGGCAACGTCGGCGCCAACGACCTGCGCGCGACGCTCGCCTCCGGCGCGCGCGTCGCCCAATACAACCAGTACAAGAACCACATCTTCTACTGGGAGTACGCCACCAACAAGAGTGGTTTCGGCAAGCCGGGCTGCGTCGCCGACGGGCTGGGGGCGGGCGCCTGAGGCGCCTGGCGGTCGCGTCCTGCGTCAGAGCCGCGCTGCGAGCTCGCGCCACACCCGCGCGTCGAGCCCCATGCCCACGTGCGAGGTCGTCACCGCGATCTGCTCCGCCGCCGGATCCAGGCAGGAGTCGGCGCGGACGACCTCGTCGCATGGCGAGTACACCGCCAGGTAGCGGACGCCGGCGGGAAACGGCCCGAGGACATCGGCACGGGCGCGCGCGCAGCACGGGCCGTCGGCGCAGCCGCGGGTGAAGAGCCCGGGGATCCCGGCGCTGCCCAGCAGGCCCACCGCGGTGACCGCCAGCCGCGTGCGCGGATGCACTCCCAGCTGGTCGCGCACGGGCGAGCCGAGCGTCACCAGCGTCTCGATCAGGTCCGGGCGCCGCACCGCGACGGCGCGGCTCAGCGAGCCACCGCGGCTCTGGCCGATCAGCGTCAGCCGCTGGCCGCCGGCGCGGGCGACGACGCTCTGCGCCCGGGTCTCGAGCGCCGTGACCAGCGGCTCGGCGCAGTCCACGTTCAGCGGGATCCCGCTGCGGTACGCGCGCCAGCCGCCGCTGCGCAACCAGCCGCCGAGGCGTGCCAGCGAGGCGTCACCCGCCAGGAAACCCGGTACCAGCAGCACGGGCCGCCCATGGCCCGCCGGAGGCGCCGGCCGCCGTCCCGCCCGCTGCGTGGAGGACCACTCACGCGCGACGCGCAGCGGCACCGCGGGCCACGGCAGCACGAGCGCGGCGCCGAACCGCAAGGCGTCAGTGGGCGACATGGCCGCCGACCGTACACCGCCATGGCCACTCGGTCCAATGCCTCGGGCCGGCCGACCGACGCGCTGTCCACATTGCTGTCAACGCTGTTGACATGAGTGTTGACACAGGCGTACGGTGCCGCGACATGGGTGAGGACCCCACCGCTGCGGCCTCGGGCGACGGCGCTCGGCCGCGCCTGGACCGCGAGCTCATCCTCGACGCCGCGCAGGCGATCGTCGCCAAGGAGGGCATCGGGAAGCTGACGATGCGTCGCATCGGCGCGGAGCTCGGCGCCGACCCCACCGCCGTCTACCGCCACTTCCGCAACAAGCACGAGTTGCTCGTCGAGCTCGCCGACCGCCTCTTCGGCATCGGGCCCGACCTGGATCCGGGCCTCAGCCGCCGCGACATGCTGCGGGCCGAGCTGCGCTACGCGATGTACCGGTACCGGGCGCATCCCGACCTGGCGATGCTGCTCGCCGTCCAGCCGGACGACACGCCGAGCCTGCAGCGCATCGCCGACCGCATGCTCGGGCTGCTGGCCGAGATGGGCCTCTCACCACGCGACGCCGCGCGGATGTTCCAGCTCATCGAGAACCACATCGTGGGCGTCGGCCTCTACTACGCGCTCATCGAGCACGGCGACGACCCTCGCCTGCTCGACGCCGAGGCGATGCGCCGCGTCTATGCGCTGCTGCCGGCCGACGAGTATCCGCACGCGGTCGCCGCCGCGCCTCATCTCTTTCCCGATCTCGACGACGCCTTCGACCTCGGCAGCGACGTGATCCTCGACGCCGTCGAGCGCCTCGCGCTCACCGGCGACCCGGGTCATCCCACACACGACGACGGAGCATCAACCCCATGAAGCGAGCTCACATCGCGGCGGCCTGCGCCGCGGCGCTGGCGGCCTCCGCCGCCGCCGGCTGCGGCAAGGCAGCGCCCGGCGCGTCCACCGCCAGCACGGCGCCCGCGCAGACCGCGGCGACGGCGTTGAACCCCAACACGCCGGCCGCCAAGGCAGACGTCGCCAAGGCCACGTGGGCCACCTATCGCGAGGTCGGCACGCTCGACCCGATCCAGGCCTTCGACTACCCCGAGGACACCGTCGACACCGCGCTCTGCGACTCGCTCATCCGCCAGATGCCCGACGGCACGCTGGCCCCGGGCGTCGCCGCGAAGTACGAGCACCCCGACGCCAAGACGCTCGTGCTGACGCTGCGCCCGGGCGTGACGTTCTGGAACGGCCACCCGGTCACCCCCGCCGACGTCGTCTACGGGCTCAAGCGCGCCGCCGACCCCAAGGGCGGCGGCTTCTACTCCACCGTCTTCGCCCGCGTCGCCTCGATCTCGGCCACCGGCCCCGCCGAGGTCACGATCAAGCTGAGCAAGCCGGACTACTGGCTCGACGGCGAGCTGTCGCAGATGCCCGGCATCGTCACCGAGAAGGCGTTCGTCCAGGCCAAGGGCCGCAAGTTCGGCACGCCGCAGGGCGGCACGATGTGCACCGGGCCCTACAAGGTCAAGCAGTGGAAGGCCGGCTCCGCGCTCACCGTCGAGCGCAACGACAACTACTGGGACACGGCCAACAAGGCCAAGGTCGCCGAGATCACCTTCCGGGGCGTGCCCGACGAGGCCAGCCTCACCTCCGGCCTGCTGACCGGCGGCATCGACGGCTCCTACCCGCTGGCGCTGGGCACGATCGACCAGCTCAAGACCAACCCGAAGCTGACGGTCAGCGAGGGCCCGTCGTTCGCGATGGACGCGATCGTCATCTCCAACCTCAAGGGCGCCCTCGGCGACGTCCGCGTCCGCCAGGCGCTGTCGGCCGCGATCGACCGCAAGTCCTACATCTCGAGCGTCTACCACGGCGCCGCGCTCATGCCGCGCAACCTCGCCAACCCCGGCACGTGGGGCTACGCCAAGGACGTCTTCCAGGCCGACTGGGACGCGCACCCCGACCTCGCGCTCGACCTCGCCAAGGCCAAGGACCTGGTCCAGCAGGCCGGCGCCGACGGCAAGACGATCACGCTCGGGATGACCAGCGAGGTCGTCAACCTCAACTCGTCGGCCAACGCGATCCGCGCGGCCGGCCAGAGCATCGGCCTCAAGGTGAAGTTCAAGGCCGTCTCGGCGCAGAACTTCATCAACTTCTTCACCGATCCCAAGGCGCGGGAGGGCATCGACGGCTTCCCGACCGTCAACTACCCCGACTACGCCGACCCGGCCGCCTTCTACCAGACGTTCGCGCTGCCCGGCGGCAGCCAGAACTACGACGGCTACTCCGACCCGCAGACCACCACGGCGCTCGAGCAGGCGCGCAGCACCGCCGACCCGGCGGCGCGCGCCAAGCTCGTCGCCCAGGCCGGCGACCGCATCGCCGAGCAGCTGCCGTGGATCCCGATGGCGGCGACGAACACGGTGCTCATCACCGGCAAGGCGCTGACCGGCGCGCCCGCGTCGTTCGTCTACATGGGCGGCCCGTGGGCCAACCACCTGGGAGGCGCGTGAGATGTGGCGCTTCGCCGCACGACGCGCGGCGATGCTGGTGGCGGCCCTGCTGGTGTCGAGCTTCGTGATCTTCGGATCGCTGGACCTCTCCCCCGGTGACCCGCTCTCGACGCTCTCCGGCGGCAGGACGCTGCCGCCGGAGGCCGTGGCCCAGCTGCGCGCGCAGTACCACCTCGACGACCCGTTCCTCACGCGCTACTGGGACTGGATCACCGGGGTGGTCCTCCATGGCGACCTCGGCACCTCGATCGCCTACCGCGAGTCGGTGTCGGCGGTCATCGGCGCGCGGCTGGGCACGACGCTGGACCTGGTCCTCTACGCCGCGCTGCTGATCGTGGTCCTCGGGGTCGGCCTCGGCGTCGTCGCCGGGCTCAAGCGAGGCCTGCTGGACACCTCGATCGTCACCGTCACGACGATCTTCGCGGCGGTCCCGTCGTTCGTGGCGGCGATCGTGCTGCTCAGCGTGTTCTCGGTCAACCTCGGCTGGTTCCCGGCGCTGGGCTCGGGCGACGGCGGGATGGACACCGTCAAGCACCTCACGCTCCCGGCGATCGCGCTGGCGCTGTCGGCGATGGCGATCGTCGTCCGCGTGACGCGCGTGAGCGTCCGGACCGAGCTCGGCCGCGAGCACGTCCAGACCGCGGTGAGCCGCGGCATCCCCTACCCGCTGGTCGTGCGCCGCCACGTGCTGCGCAACGCCGCCATCCCGGTGACGACGGTCGTCGGGATCACCATCACGTCGCTCATCGCGCTGTCGGCGGTCGTCGAGCGAGCCTTCAGCCTCGACGGCCTCGGCGCCGCGCTCGTGCAGGCGGCGCTGTCGAAGGACTTCGCGGTCGTGCAGGGGATCGCGCTCGTGTTCGTCGCGGCGTTCGTGGTGGCCAACGCGATCGTCGACGTGCTCTACGCGTTCCTGGACCCGCGGGTCGCCCTGGGGAGCCGCGCGACATGAGCACGCGGAAGACCTCGCCCAGGGGGCTCGGCTTCCGTGCGCGAGCTCGCCAGGGGCTCGCTCGCACCGCGGCGGTGACGTCATGAGCACTCCTGCCGTGATCCTCGAGGGCGCCCGCACGCGGCGGCGGCGCATCGCCGGTCACGACAAGGTGATGATCGCCTGCGCGGTCGTCGTCGGGATCGCGCTCGTGCTCGCCGTCCTCGGGCCGCTGCTGGCCCCGCAGGATCCCGACGCATCCAGCCTGGCCAACGCGTTCGTCGGGCCGGGCCCCGGGCACGCGCTCGGGTTCGACGGCCAGGGCCGCGACCTGCTCAGCCGCCTGCTGACCGGTGCGCGGACGTCGATGGCCGGGCCCTTCCTGGTCGTCGCCGTCGCGATCGTCGCCGGCTCGTTCATGGCGGTCGCCGCCGCCTGGGCCGGCGGCTGGGTCGACTCGGTGATCTCGACCGTGCTCGACATCCTGTTCGCCTTCCCGGCGATCCTGCTGGCGATCCTGGCCGCCGCCGTCTTCGGGGCGGGGCTCACCGCGCCGACGCTGGCGCTGGCCATCGCCTACATGCCCTACGTCGCCCGCGTGCTGCGCGGCGCGGCGCTGCGCGAGCGGGCGCGCGAGTACATCTCCGCCCTGGAGGTCCAGGGGCTCTCCGCCGCGCTGATCTGCCTGCGGCACCTGGTCCCCAACCTCATGCCGCTCATCGTGGCCCAGGGGACGTTGCTGTTCGGCTACGCGATGGTCGACTTCGCCGCGATCTCCTACGTCGGCCTCGGCGTCCAGCCACCGCAGGCCGACTGGGGCGTGATGGTGGCCACCGGCCAGGCCGGCGTGCTGCAGGGCTATCCGCTGGAGTCGATCTCCGCGGGCCTGTGCATCGTCGTCGTCGTCGTGGCCGTCAACCTGCTGGGCGAGCGCCTGGCCCAAAGAGACTCCGAGGGACGCTGATGCGCGACGACCTGCACTACCTGCCCGCGACCGAGGCGCTGCGGCGCTTCGCCGACGGCAGCCTCTCCCCGGTCGAGCTGCTCGACGCGGTCATCGCCCGCGCCGAGGCCGTCGAGCCGACCGTCAACGCGCTGTGCCACACGTTCTACGAGCAGGCGCGTGCGCAGGCCAAGGAGGCCGAGGCGCGCTACGCCGGGCGTGGCCCCGCGCCGCGGCCGCTGGAGGGCATCCCGCTGGCGGTCAAGGAGGAGGAGCCGATCGCCGGGCAGCCGTGGACCCAGGGCTCGCTCCTCTACGAGGACCTGATCGCCGACCACACCTCGGCGTTCGCGCAGCGCATGCTCGACGCCGGCGCCATCGTCCACGCGCGCACCACGGCACCGGAGTTCTCCTGCGCGGGCTTCACCCAGTCGCGCATCCACGGCGTCACCCGCAACCCGTGGAACCCCGAGTTCGGCGTCGGCGGCTCGTCGGGCGGCTCGGGCGCCGCGCTGGCGGCGGGCACGACGACGCTGGCCAGCGGCTCGGACATCGGCGGCTCGATCCGCCTGCCCGCGTCGCTGAACGGCGTCGTCGGCTTCAAGCCGCCCTACGGCCGCGTGCCCGTCGAGCCGCCGTTCAACCTGGACACCTACTGCCACTGCGGCCCGCTGGCGCGCACGGTCGCCGACACCGCGCTGTACGAGAACGTCCTCGCCGGGCCCGACCCGTCCGACATCACGACGCTGCGGCCCAAGCTCGTGCTCCCCGGCCAGTTCGCGTCGATCAACGGCATGAAGATCGCGTTGTCGGTGGACTTCGGCAGCTGGCCGATCGACGCCGACGTGCGCGCCAACACGCTGGCGAGCGCCGAGGCGCTGCGCGAGGCGGGCGCGATCGTCGACGAGGTCGACCTCCACATCCCGCGCGAGCAGGTCACGCGCGCCGCGGCGATCCACTTCCACCTCGCCTTCGGCGCCTGGATCGCCGCCGAGACCGCGGCCCGGCCCGATGCGTCGACCGCGTACGCCCCGGCGTTCGCCGCCTGGGCGACGCGCCGGGCCGAGGGCGGCACGTTCCTGGAGGAGCTCACGCTGGAGGCCGCGCTGTACCCGCCGGTCGGGGCGCTGCTGGAGCGCTACGACGCGCTGCTGTGCCCCACGATGGGCACGACGGGGCTGCTGGCCGACGACGACTACACCCAGACGGTCCTGGAGGTCGACGGCCATCCACAGGACTTCTACTTCGACGCGTTCCTGACGCCGGTGTTCAACATCCTGTCGCGCTGCCCGGTGCTCAACGTCCCGTCCGGGTTCGCCGCCAATGGCGTCCCGACCGGGCTGCAGATCGCCGGGCGCACCTACGACGACCTGACCGTCTTCCGGATCGGCGCGGCGCTGGAGGCGTGCCGGCCGTGGCTGGACACCGCCGCGCGCCGGCCGCCCCTCGCAACCGCCGAGGCGGCTGCATGAGCGCGGCGCTGCTGGAGGTCGAGCACCTCTCCACCCGCCTGCCGGTCGACGGCCGGCTGCAGACCGTGCTGCACGACGTCTCGCTGAGCATCGCCGCCGGCGAGGCCGTCGGGCTGGTCGGCGAGTCGGGCTCGGGCAAGTCGATGACGGCGCGCGCGGTGGCGCGGCTGCTGCCGCGCGCCGCCGAGGTGGGCGGCGTCGTGCGCTTCGACGGGCACGACGTCGCCGGGTTGAGGGGCGGCGGCCTGCGCGACTACCGCGGTGAGGTCGCGATGGTCTTCCAGGACCCGCGGGCGCACGTCAACCCGGTGCGCACGATCGGGGACTTCATGGTCGAGGCGCTGCGGACCCTGCGCAAGACCGGCCGGGCGGAGGCGCGCCGGCGCGCGGTCGCCGCGCTGGCCGACGTCGGCATCGAGGACGGCGAGCGGCGCCTGGACCAGTACCCGCACGAGCTCTCGGGCGGCCTGCTGCAGCGCGTGATGATCGCGACGATGCTGTTGACCGAGCCGCGGCTCGTGCTCGCCGACGAGCCCACGACCGCGCTGGACGTCACCACGCAGGCCGAGGTCATGGCGATCCTCGACGAGCTGCGGCGCGACCGCGGCATGGCGCTGCTGTTCATCACCCACGACCTGGAGCTCGCCGGCGCGGTGTGCGACCGCACGTCGGTCATGTACGCCGGGCAGATCGTCGAGACGCGCGAGAGCGCCAAGCTGCACGACGACCCCTTGCATCCCTACACCGCGTCGCTGGCGACCGCGCGGCCCACGATCGACGCCACGGTCCACCGCCTGGCGGCCATCCCGGGTCGGCCGGTGAGCGCCTTCGAAGCGCCGGACGGCTGTCCCTTCGCGCCGCGCTGCGCCCACGTGCAGGAGGCGTGCCGGGCCGTGCGACCGCCGGTCGAGGAGCTCGACGGCGGGCTGGTGCGGTGCCTCCGCGCGGCCGAGCTGCGCGGGCAGCTGCGGGAGGTGAGCCACCATGGCTGAGCTCGTGCTCGAGGCCCAGGGCCTGCGCAAGGAGTACGGCGACGTCGTCGCGGTCGACGGCGTCGACCTGCAGGTGGCCCGCGGCGGCTCGCTGGCGATCGTCGGCGAGTCGGGCTCGGGCAAGACGACCGTGGCCCGGATGATCGTCGGGCTCACCGCGCCGACGGCCGGGACGATCAGCGCCTGCGGCCGCGACCGCAGCACGCCGGCGCGCTCGGCCAAGGAGCGCCGCGCGCGCGGTGGCGAGGTGCAGATCGTCTTCCAGGACCCGTACGCGAGCCTGGACCCGCGCCACTGCGCGCAGCAGGCGATCGACGAGGTGCTGCGCCTGCACCGCTCCGAGGCCGGCAAGGACGAGCGCCGGGCGCGGATCGCGCAGCTCGGCGACCTGGTGGGCCTCGACGACCGCCAGCTGCGGGCCCGCCCGGGCGCGCTCTCGGGCGGCCAGCGCCAGCGCATCGCGATCGCCCGCGCGCTGGCGGCCGAGCCGCAGGTCGTCATCCTCGACGAGTCGGTCGCCGCGCTGGACGTCTCGATCCAGGCCCAGATCCTCAACCTGCTCGCCGACATCCGCGAGCAGACGGGCATCTCCTACGTGTTGATCAGCCACGACCTCGCGGTCGTGCGCCAGATCACCGACGAGGCGATCGTCATGCACCGCGGCCGCGTTGTCGAGCGCGGCCCCACCGCGGAGGTGCTCGACCACCCCCGCGAGGCCTACACGCAGCTGCTGCGCGCCAGCGTCCCGCGGCCCGGCTGGAAGCCCCAACGCCGCAGCGCCCTCAACCACCCCGAAAGCACCCCCACACCATGACCCCCTCGATCGACCTCGCGCTCGTCTCCGGACGCGTGCGCACCCTCAACCCCGAGCAGCCGGAGGCGACCGCGATCGCGATCGCCGACGGGCAGATCGTCGCCGTCGGCGACGACCGCGAGATCCGCGACCTGGCCGGCGCGTCGGCCCAGACCGTCGACCTCGGCGGCGCCGCCGTCGTCCCCGGCCTCATCGACAGCCACATGCACCCGTTCCACGGCGCGCTCGACGCGCGCGGCGCCGACCTCATGGACGCCAGGACCCTGGACGACGTCCAGCGGCTGATCGCCCAGGAACGCGCCAACTGCGCCCCGCATGAGTGGGTCCTCGGCTTCGGCCTGGACTACAACGTGTTCGAGCAGACCGGCGTCAGCGGCGAGCTGATCGCCGAGGCGGCGGGCGGCGGCCCGGCGCTGCTGACGTTCATGGACTTCCACACCGCCCTGGCGACGCCGCGCGCGCTGGAGCTCGCCGGCGTCGACGGCCCGCGGACGTTCGCCGAGCACGCCGAGGTCGTGGTGGGCGCCGGCGGCACGCCGACCGGCGAGCTGCGCGAGATGGCCGCGATGCGCCTGGTCCGCGACGCGATGCCCGCGCTCAGCGAGCAGGAGCGCTACCGCATCTGCGCCGATCAGCTCAAGCGCTTCGCGGCGGTCGGGATCACCGGCGCGCACGGCATGGACGGCACGCTGGAGACGCTGGACCTCCTGCGCCGGCTGGAGGCCAACGGCGACCTGGCCACGCGCCTGGTGATGCCGTACTGGCTGCAGCCCGACACGCCCGAGGAGACCTGGGAGGCCTACGCCGCCCACAAGGACGAGCACGGCCGCCGCTGGCGCACCAAGGTCGCCAAGTTCTTCATCGACGGCGTCATCGACTCCGGCACCGCCTGGCTCGTCGAGCCCGACAGCGAGGGCGCCGGCCGCGAGTCGTTCTGGCCCGACGTGGACCGCTACCGCCGCGCCGTGCGCTTCTTCGCCGGCCACGGCTTCCAGTGCGTGACGCACGCCTGCGGCGACCGCGGCGTGCGCGAGGCGCTCGACGCCTACCGCGCGGCCGGCGCCGCCCCGGGCGTGCGTCACCGCATCGAGCACATCGAGACGCTGCAGCCCGAGGACTACCCGCGCTTCGCCGCCGAGGGCGTCGTCGCGTCGATGCAGGCCCAGCACATGATGTGGCTGGAGCCCGACCGCTCCGACAACTGGTCGCGCCGCCTCGGCGCCGAGCGCTGCGACCGCGCGTTCCCGATCCGCGACCTGCAGGAGACCGGGGCCGTGGTCACGCTCGGCTCCGACTGGCCGGTCGCGCGCTGCGACCCGCGCGAGGGCATGGCCGCCGCACAGCTGCGCCGCCCGCCGGGGCACCCCGAGCGCGCCGCCTACGACGACCAGGCCATCGACGGCCTGTCGGCCCTGCACGGCTACACGACCCGGCCGGCGCTGACCGCCGGCGACCAGGATCGCCTCGGCCAGGTCCGGCCCGGCTTCTGCGCCGACCTCACCGTCCTGGCCCAGGATCCGGTCGACTGCCCGCCCGACGAGCTGGTCACCACGCCGGTCGTGCTGACCGTCGTCGACGGCGAGATCGTCTTCCTGGGCTCGGGCCTGAAGGGCTGAGCCGTGTGCGACCGGCCGCGGGACGTGGTCGTCGGGTGGTCCGTCGTCGTACGGTATCCATCGTGAGCATCGAACAGACGACAGATGTGCAGGTGTCAGGCCCCGACCGGCACATGGACCTGGAGGCCGCCGAGCGCGCGGCCCGCGACCTGCTCGTCGCGCTCGGCGCCGACCTCGCCGACGAGGGCCTGGAGAACACGCCGCGGCGCATGAGCGCCGCCTTGGCCGAGCTGCTGACCGCGGAGGACTTCACCGCCACGACCTTCCCCAACGACGGGGGCTACGACGAGCTGGTCGTGGTGCGCGACGTCCCGTTCCACTCGCTGTGCATGCACCACCTGCTCCCGTTCCAGGGCGTGGCGCACGTCGCCTACCTGCCCGGCGACCGCATCGTCGGTCTGTCCAAGCTCGCCCGCGTCGTCGAGCACTACGCGCGCGACCTGCAGGTCCAGGAGCGCATGACCAAGCAGATCGCCGACTGGATCGACGACACGCTGCAGCCGCGGGGCGTCGGCGTCGTCCTGGAGGCCGAGCACACCTGCATGACGCTGCGCGGGATCCGCAAGCCCGGCAGCCGGACGGTCACCTCGGCCCTGCACGGGACGGTCCGCGAGGATGCGCGCACGCGCCAGGAGTTCCTGGACCTCGTGCGCGGCTGAGCCCGCGGCCCGTCCCCGCGCTCACGCCGCGGCGGCGACCTCCGCGGGTTCGCGCACCACGCGGCGGTGGGCGGTCACGCGGCCGCCGGCGCCCGGGCTCCACGCGACGCCCTTGAACTTCCACGGCTCGTCGGGCGCCGTCGTCGGCTCCAGCTCGACCCGCTCGAGCAGCACGCGGAGCACGACGTCGAGCTCCATGTGCGCGAAGGTCGCCCCGATGCAGCGGCGGATGCCGCCGCCGAACGGGATCCAGGAGTACGTCTCGGGCAGCTTGTCGTAGAACCGCTCGGGCGTGAACCGGTCAGGCCGCTCGAACAGTTGGGGGTCGAAGTGCGTCAGACCGGCGCTGAGCCCGATCAGGACGCCCTTGGGCAGCCGGTAGCCGCCGACCTCGAAGGGCTTGCGCGTGTGCCGGCCGGCGAAGGAGATCACCGGGCGCATGCGCTGGACCTCGCGGATCGTCGCGTCGCGGTAGGCCTTGCCCTCGCCCGCGTCGATCTCGGCGACGAGCCTGCCCAGCGCCTCGGGGTGGCGCGTGAGCCGCTCGACCGCCCAGCTCAGCGTGTGCGCCGTCGTCTCGTGCCCGGCCGCGAGCATCGTGACGAGCTGGTCGCGGATCTCGGGGTTGGTCATCGCCTCGCCGTCCTCGCGGCGCGCCTGGACCATGAGCGCCAGGACGTCGGTGCGGTCGATGAGCCGCGGGTCGCGGCGAGCGTCCTCGATCAGCGCATCGAGATGGCCGTCGACCTTGGCGCGCAGGCGCAGGAAGCGGCCCCACGGGCTGAAGCGCCCGAGGTCCTTCTGGATCTGGGGGAAGCGCGAGAGCTGCTGGCCCTGCTCGGTCCACGGCGGCAGCAGCCGCTCGAGCTCGTCGAGCTGGGCGCCGGAGGCGCCGAAGACCGCCCGCAGGATCGCGCGCAGCGTGATGCGCTGGAATGAGCCCGCGGTCTCGAACGGCACGCCGAGCGGCCAGCGCTCGATCTCGTCGATCGCGATCTGCTCGATGAGCGACTCGTAGGTCTTCATGCGCTGCCCCTTGAACGGGGGCAGCAGGAGGCGGCGCTGCTGGAGGTGATGGTCCTCGTCGATGCCGAGGAGCGAGTTGTCGCCCAGCACCCGGCGCAGCGGGCTCTGGGAACCGGCGTGCAACGTCTTGGCGTCGGCCGTGAACGTGCGCTTGATCAGCGCCGGATCGGCCAGCACCACCATCCTCCCCAGGCCGAGGACGTTGATCGAGAACATGTTCCCGTACTGCCGCCGGCACCGCTCCAGGAACGGCCGCTGGCGGGTCATCATCCCCAGGGTCTGAAACGGCAGCGGCATGCTGGGTCCGGGCGGGACGCCGTCGATGATCTCGGGCATGGTCGTCTCCCTCTAGCGGCGACGCCGCAGGGCGTCGAGGCGCTCGATGATGTCGTAGTAGCGGTTGGGCGCAAAGCGCGCCAGGAGGTCGAGCAGGATCGCGTCGGGGCCGACGCGGATGCGCGGGCGGTCCTTCTCGATCCCCTCGTGGATGATCTCGGCGGCACGCTCGGGCGTCGTGCGCGCGATCGTCGCGAAGTCCGCGGCGGCCGAGTGCACGTCGCTGTGGCGGCCCTGGTGGTCGGAGCGGAACCGGGCGTTGGCCACGATGTTCGTCTTGACGCCGCCCGGATGGACCGTGGCGGCGCGCACGCCGGTGCCGCGCAGCTCCTGGCGCAGCGCCTCGGTGTAGCCGCGCACCGCGAACTTCGACGCGCAGTAGGCGCTCTGATGCGGGAAGCCGACCAGCCCGAAGACGCTCGACGTGTTGACGACCGCCCCGGAGCGCTGCTTCAGGAGGAGCGGCAGGAACGCCGTGACGCCGTTGACGACCCCGTGGAAGTTCACGTCGAAGACCCACTGGTCGTCCTCGGGCGCCGCGTCGGCGACGCCCTGCAGGACGGTGACGCCGGCGTTGTTGAACACCAGCCCCAGCGGGGCGGGCGCCCACTCGGCGACATCGGCGGCGAAGGCCATCTGCCCCTGCCGGTCGCGGACGTCGAGCTTGCGGGTCAGCACGGGTCCGGCGATGCCCGCCGCCGTCTCCTGCACCCCGTCGTCGTCCCAGTCGGCCAGCGCGACCGGGCAGCCGTGGGCGGCCAGGCGCTGGGCGACCGCGCGGCCGATCCCCGAGCCGGCGCCCGTGATGACCGCGGTGCGGCCGTTGATGGTGGTCATGCTGGGTCGCGATCTCCTGGCGGTGCGGACGGGCGGTCGGGGGCGCCGCCACCACGGCGGCGGGCTGACACCGTGTCAGCATACCGATCGGTATCTGACTGGTCCAGGCCGGCTGACCGCTCAGGTTTGGACGGCCCAGGCCGGCGACGCCGGGCTCAAGAGGACCGTCAAGCGCTATGAGTTGCGCGTCGCGCCGCTGGCCAAGGCCTTCGGCGAGGCCGACAAGCCTGGCCTCGGCGAGCGACACGAATGCCGCAGCGTCCGCCGCCGGGCCTTCCGCAACGGCCTGCACGCCTACAAGATCGCGATCGTCCCGATCAAGACGGCCAGCGCCAACAGCACCGCGGGCAAGAAGCAGCTCCTCACCGCGATCCGCGAGTAAGAGCTCACTGAAGTCCACCTTCCTGACGCTCAACAAGCCCATGAACGCCGCAGCCGACGACGAGGTCGCGGCGCTGAAGGTGGGCTTCCACGCCCACTGACCGCGGCGCGGTCCCGCGGAGGGCCGGCGGCATGCGCTACCCGGCGCCGGCGCCGGCTCCGGCGTAGCGCATGCCGCCGGCCCACTCGTACGGATGCGGCGAGCGGTGCGCGTGGACGACATGCCACCGCTCGTCGCCGTCGCGACGCAGCACGAGCGTCTCGCGCCGGCGCACCGGCGCGGCGAGGCCGCTCACGTGGAAGCTCAGGACGTGGGTCGCCACGGCGGTGCCGTCGGCGGCGGTTCGCACCTCGAGATCCCAGGAGCGGCACGCCTCGATGCGCAGCCCCTCCGCCGTCCAGCGCTCGAAGGCCGCGCGGCATTCGTCTCGCGAGTGCAGCGGCGAGGCCTCGCGCCCGAGCACGAACGTGACGTCGGGGGCGAGCCCGTCGAAGTAGGCGTCGGCGTCGCCGCGGTCCATGGCGGCGACGAGGTGCAAGACGGTGCTCCGGGCGTCGGCGGGCTCGGTCATATGGCCATCACACGCTACGCGCCGAAGCGTTTCGTACGTTTTCGGTGAGGAGGACATCGCGCGCGGCGGGTACGCGCCGGACACCGGCAACAGGCACGTTTGCGCTGCGCGCGGCGGCGGGGACCGCCAGGGACATGCTGCAGCCCAACGTCGCCGACGGGATCCACCGCATCGAGGACTGCTACACGAACTTCTATCTCGTCGAGGACGGCGAGGGCCGCGGGATGACGGTCGTCGACGCCTGCGTGCCCGCGTCGTGGCAGAGCCTCCAGGGGGCGCTCGCCCAGCTCGGACGGCGGCTGGACGACATCCGGGCGGTCGTGCTGACCCATGCGCACTTCGACCACGTCGGCTTTGCCGAGAAGGCGCGCTCGACGCTCGGCGTCCCGGTCTACGTCCACACCGACGACGTCCCGCTCACCCAGCATCCGTGGCGCTACGACCACGAGCGGCCGCGTGCCACCTACATCGCCACGAGGCCGCGCGCCCTGCCGATCGTGGCGACGTTCCTGCGCAACCGCGCGTTCTGGCCGCCGCCCATCAAGGAGGTCGTCCGCTACGGCGACGCCGCGGGCCCGCTGCCGGTCCCCGGTGCGCCGCGCGTGGTGCCGACGCCCGGCCACACGATCGGCCACTGCGCCCTGCACCTGCCCGACCGCGAGGTCGTCATCGCCGGGGACGCGGTCGTGACGCTCGACCCCTACACCGGCCGCCGGGGCCCGCGGCTCGTGGCACGCGCCGCGACAGTCGACAGCCGCCGCAACCTCGAGGCGCTCGGCGCGCTGGCGGAGACGGGCGCCAGGACCGTCCTGGTGGGCCACGGCGTGCCCTGGACCGGCGGTGCCGAGGCGATCGTGGCCGAGGCGCGCGCCGCCGGCGCGGCCTGACGGTGACGCGCGCTGACGTCGGCGCCGCGCCGCCTTGACACGTCCCGAGAGCGCATGGGAGGGTTGTTCGCTGTGCGTATCGCCGTGCGCGATGCGCACGCGAGGGCTCGTCCCGGTCCCGGGGAAGACCCTCGTCCCCTTTGCCTGAGGAGAGCAGATGAGCGTCGTGAGCGTCGAACAGCAGCCGCTGCTGATCGGCGGGGAATGGGTTCCCGCCGGAGACGGCCGCACCTACGAGAAGGCCGACCCCTTCACCGGTGAGGCCGTCACCGAGGCCGCCGCCGCCGGACCCGCCGACGCCGACCGCGCGGCCGCGGCCGCCGCGGCCGCGTTCCCGGCGTGGGCGGCCACCAGCCCCGAGGAGCGCAGCGCCCTGCTGCACGCCGCCGGCGACCTGCTGGCCGAGCGCGCGCCGGAGATCGCCGCGACCATGACCGCCGAGATCGGCGCGACCTTCGGCTGGGGCATGTTCAACGCCACGCTGGCCGCCGGCATGCTGCACCACGCCGCCGGCGTGACCGCCGCGGTCGACGAGGTCCAGGAGATCCCCTCCGCCGTGCCCGGGCTGACGGCCCGGGGCGTGCGCCGCCCGGCCGGCGTCGTCGTCGGCATCGCGCCCTGGAACGCGCCCGTGATCCTCTCCACGCGGGCGGTCGCCACGCCGCTGGCGTTCGGCAACACGGTGGTCTTGAAGGCCTCCGAGGAGTGCCCGCGCACCCATGCGGCCGTCGCTCGCGCGCTGGCCGACGCGGGGGCGGCCGCCGGGGTCATCAACCTCATCACCAACGAGCCCGGCGACGCGGCCGCCGTCGTGGAGGCCCTCATCGCCCACCCGGCCGTGCGCCGGATCAACTTCACGGGCTCCACCGGCGTGGGCCGGAAGATCGCCGCCAAGGCGGCCGAGCAGCTCAAGCCCACGCTGCTGGAGCTCGGCGGCAAGGCGCCCTTCGTCGTCCTCGCCGACGCCGACCTGGACGAGGCCGCGGCCGCCGCGAGCTTCGGGGCGTTCATGAACTCCGGCCAGATCTGCATGTCGACCGAGCGCATCGTCGCCGACCGCACGGTCGCCGAGGACCTCGGCGCGCGCCTCGCCGCCCGCGCCGCGGCGCTCACCGTCGGCGATCCGCGCGAGCCCGACACCCAGATCGGCCCGGTCGTCAACGCCGGCGCGGCCCAGCGCATCGGCGCGCTGATCGATGATGCCCGCGCCAAGGGCGCGCAGGTCCTGGCCGGTGGCGAGGCCGACGGACTGCTGCTCAGCCCGACCGTGCTCGCGGGCGTGACGCCGGAGATGCGGATCTACGCCGAGGAGTCCTTCGGGCCCGTCGTCACCCTCGTCGCCGTCGATGGGCCCGACGACGCCGTCCGCGTGGCCAACGACACCGACTACGGCCTGTCGGCGGCCGTGTTCGGCACCGACGTCGAGGCGGCGAGCGCCGTCGCGTCCCGCATCGAGAGCGGCATGTGCCACGTCAACGGCGCGACGGTCCACGACGAGCCGCAGATGCCGTTCGGCGGCGTCAAGGCCAGCGGCTGGGGCCGCTTCGGCGGGACCGCGGCGCTCGACGAGTTCACCGACCTGCGCTGGATGACCGTGCAGGACGGCGGCCGCCACTATCCGATCTAGGGGAACGCCGGCCCAGGGGGCCGGGTTCCCTTGCGGGTGTCGGCCCCAGCGGGCCGAACCCGCGCCGAGTAGAGACCCACGCTCCTACTAGGCCGTGGGCAGGCCCACGTAGTTCTCGGCCAGGCTGCGCGCCGCGGGCTCCGACGACGTCACGTACCGGAGCCGGGCGCGCTGCAGGCCGTCGTCGAAGGGGTCGCCGGGCCCGCGGTGCAGCAGCGTGGTCATGAACGTGGAGAAGTCCTGCACGCGCCACACGCGCTGCAGGCACGTGTCGGAGTAGGCGTCCAGCCCGGTCGCGCTGCCGTCCGCGTACCAGGCCGTCAGGGCCTCGGCGAGCACGCGCACGTCGTTGATCGCGAGGTTCAGCCCCTTCGCGCCGGTCGGCGGCACGATATGGGCCGCGTCGCCGGCCAGGAACAGGCGCCCGCGCCGCATGGGCGCGGCCACGAAGCTCCGCATCGGCGTGATCGCCTTCTCGACGATCGGCCCTTCCCGCAGCGACCAGCCGTCGGCGGCCAGGCGGCGGTGCAGCTCCTCCCAGATGCGGTCGTCGGGCCACGCGTCGATCGACTCGTCGGGGTCGACCTGCAGGTAGAGGCGGCTGAGCGTCGGGGAGCGCAGGCTGTGCATCGCGAACCCGCGCTCGTGATAGGCGTAGATCAGCTCGTCGGTCGACGGCGCCACGTCGGCCAGGATCCCGAGCCACGCGAACGGGTACTCGCGCTCGGCGATCCGCAGGCGCTCCCGGCCGATCGCGGGGCGGCAGATGCCGTGGAAGCCGTCGCACCCGGCGATGACGTCGCACTCGAGCTCCCGGGCCGCGCCGCCGTCGGTGTAGGTGATCCGCGGGCGCTCGCCGTCGACGTCGTGCACGTCGACGTCGGGGACCTCGTCGTGCAACGGCGCCCCGGCCGCCTCGCGCGCCGCGATGAGGTCCTTGACGACCTCCTGCTGGCCGTAGATCCAGATCGCGCGGCCGCCGGTGAGGTCGCTCATCGCGATGCGATGGCCCTCGCCGTCGAAGCGCAGCTCGATCCCGTGGTGGACGATGCCTTCGCGGTCCAGGCGCTCGGACACACCGGCCGCGTGCAGCAGATCCACGGTGTTCTGCTCCAGGACGCCGGCGCGCACGCGCTGCTGGACGTACTCGCGGTCGCGGGCCTCCAAGACCACCGACTCGATGCCTTCGCGGTGCAGCAACTGCGCGAGCATGAGTCCCGCCGGTCCCGCGCCGATGATGCCGACCTGCGTCCGCACGCGATCAGTCTCCTCCCGATCTGGGCGGTTGCGTCGCCCGGGCCGAGCATATACCGTCGTGTGCGCACTGTGAGCAATCGTCCGCATAGCGCACAGAGAGGACCGGCCGCCGGTGGCTGACATCGTCGCGCTGCCCGAAGCCGTCGCCACCCTGGTGGCCGACGGCGACCGCGTGGCGATGGAGGGGTTCACGCACCTCATCCCCTTCGCGGCCGGCCACGAGGTCCTGCGCCAGGGCCGCCGCGACCTCGAGCTGATCCGCATGACGCCCGACCTGCTGTACGACCAGCTGATCGGCATGGGCTGCGCGCGCAAGCTCGTCTTCTCCTACGGCGGCAATCCCGGCGTCGGATCGCTGCACCGCTTCCGCGACGCCGTCGAGCACGGCTGGCCGGCGCCGCTGGAGCTCGAGGAGCACAGCCACGCCGGCATGGCCAACCGCTACGCCGCCGGCGCCTCCAGCCTCCCCTTCGCGATCCTGCGCGGCTATGCGGGCACCGACCTGCCGGCGCACACGCAGGTCGCCATGGTCACCTGCCCGTTCACCGGCGAGGAGCTCGCCGCCGTCCCGGCGCTGAATCCCGACGTCACGATCGTCCACGCCCAGGAGGCCGACCGGCGCGGCAACGTCCAGCTCTGGGGCATCCCGGGCGTGCAGAAGGAGGCGGTGCTCGCCGCCTCACGCTCGCTGGTCACCGTCGAGCGCGTCGTCGACGAGCTCGTGCCGCGGCCCGGCGCGGTCGTCATCCCCGGCTGGGTCATCGACGCGGTGTCGGTCGCCCCCGGCGGCGCGTTCCCGTCCTACGCCCACGGGGTCACCGAGCGCGACAACGACTTCTACAAGCGGTGGGACGTCATCAGCCGCAAGCGTGAGGACTTCACCGCGTGGATGGAGGAGCACGTCCTGCGCGTCAGTGCCAAGGCGGGCGCATGAGCGCCGCCGCGACCTCCGGGGAGATCCAGACCGTCGTCGCCGCGCGCGCCCTGGCCGGCGCCAGGTCGTGCTTCATCGGCGTCGGGCGGCCGAGCACCGCGGCGATCCTCGCCCGGGCGGTCGTGAACCCCGACCTCGTGCTCGTCTACGAGTCCGGGACGATCGGCGCCAAGCCACAGCGCGTCCCGCTGTCGATCGGCGACGGCGAGCTGGCGGCCACCGCCGACGCCGTCGTGCCCGTCGTCGAGATGTTCAACTACTGGATCCAGCCGGGCCGGATCGACGTGGCGTTCCTCGGCGCGGCGCAGGTCGACCGCTACGCGAACCTCAACTCCACCGTCATCGGCGACTACGACGCGCCGCGCACGCGCCTGCCGGGGGCCGGCGGCGCGCCGGAGATCGCCGCCGGCTGCGACCGCGTGG
This sequence comes from Baekduia sp., assembly GCA_033855515.1. Taxonomy (GTDB): domain Bacteria; phylum Actinomycetota; class Thermoleophilia; order Solirubrobacterales; family Solirubrobacteraceae; genus Baekduia. The sequence goes on along the minus strand of JAWVGD010000087.1, from coordinate 8,715 downwards.
TCGTCATCGCGCCGCACACGCCGCGCACGTTCGTCGAGCAGCTCGACTTCCGCACGACGGTCGGCCACGGCGACGGGCCCGGCGCGCGCGAGCGGCTCGGCTTCCGCGGTGCCGGCCCCGTCGCGGTCATCACCGACCTCGGCGTCCTGGAGCCCGATCCCGAGACGCGCGAGCTGACGCTCGTCCAGGTCCATCCCGGCGTCGAGCCCGGCGCGGTGCAGGACGCCACCGGCTGGGAGCTGCGCATCGCCCCCGACCTGCGCGTCACCGAGCTGCCGACCGACACCGAGCTCGACGCCCTGCGGGAGCTGGTGGCCCGTGGCTGAGCTCCAGGACCGGCGCGGCTTCCGCCGCGACGAGCCCGACACCCATCCGCGCCTGGACGACGAGGGCTACCGCTCGACGCGGCTGCGCCACCCCACGCAGCCGCTCGTCCACCTCCCGCACACGATCACCGAGATCGCCGGGCCGCAGCTGGGCCTGGAGCGCGTGACCGGCGAGCTCGACCACGACCTCACGCGCCAGCACGAGGGCGAGCCGCTGGGCGAGCGCATCGTCGTCGGCGGCCGGATCCTGGACGGCGACGGCCGGCCCATCCGCGGGACGCTCGTGGAGATCTGGCAGGCCAACGCCGCCGGGCGCTACCGCCACAAGGGTGACCGGCACCGCGCGCCGCTGGACCCCAACTTCTCGGGCGCCGGCCGCTGCGTGACCGACGACGACGGCCGCTACGAGTTCACCACCATCAAGCCGGGCGCCTACCCGTGGGGCAACCACCACAACGCGTGGCGTCCCCAGCACATCCACTTCTCGCTGCTGGGCCAGGCGTTCGCGCAGCGCCTCGTCACCCAGATGTACTTCCCCGGCGACCCGCTGTTCGAGTACGACCCCATCTACAACTCGGTGCGCGATCCGGCCGGGCGCGCGCGGATGGTGTCGCGGTTCGACCTCGCGCGCACCCGGCCCGAGTGGGCGCTGGCCTACGAGTTCGACGTGGTCCTGCGCGGCCGCGAGCAGACCCCGTTCGAGGAGGAGCATTGAGCCTGCTTCCCACCCCCTCGCAGACCGTCGGGCCGTTCTTCTCGATCGGGCTTCCGTGGCCGGCGGGCGCCTTCGTCGTCAGCGCGTCGGAGCCGGGCGCCTTCCTGATCGCGGGCACGGTCTTCGACGGTGAAGGCGCCCCGATCCCCGACGCCGTCGTCGAGACCTGGCAGGCCGACGAGCACGGCGAGTTCGGCGAGCGCGAGGGCTTCCGCGGCTTCGCCCGCGTGCCGACCGGCGACGACGGCGCCTACGCGATCCGGACGGTCAAGCCCGCGCCCGTTCCGGGCCCGGGGGGCGTCCCGCAGGCGCCGCACGTGGACGTCTCGCTGTTCGCGCGCGGCCTGCTGCACCGCGTCGTGACGCGCATCTACTTCGCCGACGAGGAGGCCGCCAACGCGGCCGATCCGGTGCTCGCCACCGTTCCGGCGGAGCGGCGTGCGACGCTGCTGGCCCGACCCACCGCCGATGGCTACCACTTCGACCTCCACCTCCAAGGCCCCGACGAGACCGTCTTCTTCGACGTCTGACGGCCTGCCGGCCGGGATGTTCGCCCGCGGCGCGGTCGCCGCGGCGGTCGCCGACCGCCCGTTCGTCCAGGCGATGCTCGACGTGGAGGCGGCCGCGGCGCGCGCGTGCGCGGCCGTCGGGCTGACGCCCGGCGCCGCCGCGGCGGCGATCGCCGAGGCGGCCGACGCCGACCGGTTCGACCTGGCCGCGCTGGCGGCCGAGACCGCCCGGCATGCGACGCCGGTCATCGGGCTGGTGGCGGCCCTGCGCGTGCTCGTCGGCCCGGACGCGGCGCCGCACGTGCACCGCGGGCTGACGAGCCAGGACGTCGTCGACAGCGCGGCGATGATCCTCGCGCACCGGGCGCTGGGCCTGTTGTCGGACGACGCCGCAGGCGCGGCGGAGGCCGCCGCGCGCCTCGCCGCGGCGCACCGCGACACGCCGATCGCCGGGCGCACGCTGCTGCAGCACGCGCTGCCCACCACGTTCGGCCTGAAGGCCGCCGGGTGGATGACGGGCCTCGACGAGGCGCTCGGCGACCTCGCCGCGGTGCGCGACGGCGTGCTCGCCGTCCAGCTCGGCGGCGCCGCCGGCACGCTGGCGGCGTTCGGCGCCCACGGCGCCGCGGTGACCGCGGCGGTCGCCGCCGACCTCGGCCTGGCCGAGCCCGTCCTGCCGTGGCACGCGATCCGCCGTCGCCCCGCCGTGCTGGCCGGGGCGCTGGGCACGCTGGCCGGCGTCCTGGCCAAGATCGCGCGCGACGTCACGCTGCTGGCGCAGACCGAGGTCGGCGAGGTCCGCGAGGGTGGCGCGGACCTCGGCCGGGGCGGCTCGTCGGCGATGGCGCACAAGCGCAACCCGGTGGCGGCGGTCAGCGCCGCGGCCTGCGCCGCGCGCGTCCCGGGCCTCGTGGCGACCATGTTGTCGGTGATGGACCAGGAGCACGAACGCGCCGCGGGCGGCTGGCAGGCCGAGTGGGAGACCCAGCGCTCCCTGCTGACGCTGACGGGCTCCGCCGCCGCCTGGGTGCGCGAGCTGCTCGACGACCTCGAGGTCGACGCCGCGCGGATGGGCGCCACCGCCGAGGCGGCCGTCGGCGCCCTCGGCGACGGCGGCCCCCAGGCGCTGGCCGACGGCGTGAGCGCCGCCGCGGCGCTCGTCGACCGCGCGCTGGCGGCGCACGCCGCGGCGCATGCCCGCCCACCGCGACCAGGAGGTCCCGCTTGACCGATCCACTGCATGACGCGGGCATGGCCGTCCGGCGGGAGGTCCTCGGCGACGCGCACGTCGACCGGGCCGTCGCCGGCACGACCGAGTTCGCCGCACCGTTCCAGGAGCTCATCACCAAGATGGCCTGGGGCAGCGTCTGGACGCGTGAGGACCTCGGCCGCCGCGAGCGGAGCATGATCACGCTCGCGGTCCTCTGCGCGCTGCGCAGCGAGGACGAGCTGGCCCTGCACGTGCGGGCGGCGGTGCGCAACGGGCTGACGCCCGCCGAGATCCGCGAGGTGCTGCTGCACACCGCCGTCTACGCCGGCGTCCCGGCGGCCAACAGCGCGTTCGCGCGGGCCCAGGAGGTCCTGCGCGAGGAGGGCCTGATCGACGACGGGGCGGGCGCGCCATGAGCGAGGCGCCCCCGCGCGACCGCCAGTTCGTGCAGTCGCTGGAGCGGGGCCTGTCGGTCGTGCGCGCCCTCAGCGCACCCGAGCCGCAGACCCTCAGCGAGGTCGCCCGGGTCACCGGCCTCACGCGCGCGGCCTCGCGCCGCTTCCTGCTGACGCTGCAGCAGCTCGGCTACGTCCAGTCCAGCGGCGGACGGTTCTCCTTGACCCCTCGGGTGCTGGAGCTCGGCTACGCCTACCTCTCGAGCCTGACGCTGCCCGAGGTCGCCCAGCCGCACCTCGAGCGCCTCTCCGCGGAGATCCACGAGTCCTCCTCGGTGTCGGTGCTCGACGGCGACGACGTCGTCTACGTCGCCCGCGTGCCGACGCGAAGGATCATGCGCGTGGCCATCAGCGTCGGCACGCGCTTCCCGGCCCATGCGACGTCGATGGGCCGGGTGCTGCTCGCGGCGCTGGATCCCGCGGCGCTGGACGCCGCGCTGGCGCGCGCGGAGTTGCGGGCGCTGACGCCGGAGACGATCACCGACGAGCGCGAGCTGCGCGCCGAGCTCGACCGCGTCCGGACACAGGGGTGGGCGCTCGTCGACCAGGAGCTCGAGTCCGGGCTGCGCTCGGTCGCCGCCCCGATCCACGACTCGGCCGGCGTCGTCGCGGCGGCCATCAACGTCAGCGCCAACGCGACGCGCACCGGCGTCGAGGAGCTGAAGGCGACGCTCCTGCCGCCGCTCCTGGCGACCGCCGAGGCGATCGAGCGCGACCTCGCCGCCGGCAGCGCCGACGGCGCGTAGCGACGCCGCCCTCGCGCCTACGAGGCGCCGGGCAGCGTGAACCAGAAGCGGCTGCCCTCGCCCACCGCGGACTCGACGCCGATGGTGCCGCCGTTGCGCTCGACCACGCGCTGGGCGATCGCCAGACCCAGGCCGGTGCCCGGGTAGTCCGAGGCGCTGTTGAGGCGCTGGAAGGGACGGAACAGCCGCGGGCGGTCGGCGGGATCGACGCCGATCCCGTTGTCGATGACCTCGACGCGGACGCTGCCCTCCGACGGCGTGGCGCGCACGACGACGCGCGGCGCCTCCTGGTCGGCGAACTTCACGGCGTTGGAGAGCAGGTTGCGCAGGACGGACTCGACGTCGCGCTCGTGGCCGCGAACGGCCGAGCCCGGGGCCAGCTCGAGCTCCACCGCGGTCCCGCGCTGCTCGATCGCGCCGGCCAGCTCGCCGAGGACCACCGCGAGGGCGCCCGCGACCCCGATCACGCCGGTCGCCGGCAGCTCCTCGGCCGCTTTGGCGTAGCCGAGCAGGTCGTCGACGAGGTGCTGCATGCGCCCGATCGCGGCGGACATGTGCCCCAGGTAGCCCAGCCCGCGCTCGTCCAGCACCCCGGCGTAGCGGTCCCGGAGGATCTCCCCGAAGCCGGCGATCGTGCGCAGCGGCTCCTGCAGGTCGTGGGCGGCGACCGCGGCGAACCGGTCCAGCTCGCGGTTGGTGCGCGCCAGCTGCTCGTTGGCGGCGCGCAGGGCCTGCTCGCCCGCGCGGCGCTCGGTCAGATCGCGCGTGACCTTGGCGAAGCCGACCAGCGCGCCGTGCTCGTCGTGCAGCGCGGTGACGATGGCGTCGGCCCAGAAGGTGGTGCCGTCCCGACGGACCCGCCAGCCCTCGTCCTCGTAGCGGCCGTCGGCCAGGGCCCGGCCCAGGATCCGTTCCGGGCGCCCGGTCGCGCGGTCGCCTTCCGTGAAGAAGACGCGGTAGGGCTGACCGATGATCTCGTCGGCGCTGTAGCCCTTGATGCGCTGCGCCCCGGAGTTCCACGACGCCACGAACCCGTCGGCGTCCAGCAGGAAGATGGCGTAGTCGGTGACGCTCTCGACCAAGAGCGCAAGCAGGTGCGCGCGGCTCTCGCGCGTGGCGCCGTACGCGGCGTCGCCGTCACCCATCACAGGCCAATCTACCCGGCGCTGGCCTCACTGGCGTCATCGACGCGGGCGGCGCGTTCGGTGATGAAGCCGACGAGGTCGCCGAAGCGATCCTTCAGGAAGTGATGGGTCGCCCCGGCCTGCGCGAACTCGCGCTCGGCCCCGGGGACGGCGGTGAACGCGACGACCTCCAGGTCGGAGAGCAGCGCCTTCAGCTGCCGGGTGGTCGTGACCCCGTCCATGCCGGGCATGTTCTGGTCGACGACCGCGAGATCCGGCGGCGGATCGGCGGCCGCGAGCGCGAGCGCCTCCTCGCCGCCGCTGGCCTCCAGCACCAGGACGTCCCCGCGGTCGCTGAGCATCGCGCGCAGCAGCGCGCGGATGTCCGGGGCGTCGTCGACGACCAGGACGCGCAACGGAGGACGGTGGTGGGGTGTCGAGGCCACAGCTGGATGGTCGGCGCCGAAGCCGGGATCTCCAGCCGCGACGCAGTGCGCGGACGGTACCGGTGCCGCGGGGTCGGTGGTGGTGTGCACGGTGACATCCAGCGGTGGACGACGAGCGTTCCGGACCGCCCCACCCGTCGATATGGTGCGCCGGGTCCCGTTGAGTGACGCCGAGGAGCGCCGATGCCCGTCCGTGTGGGAGTCCAGGTCCAGCCGCAGCACGCAGACTTCGACGGCATGCGCCGGGCGTGGCGGGAGGCCGAGGAGATCGGCGTCGACTCCGTCTTCACCTGGGACCACTTCTACCCGCTCTACGGCGAGCCCGACGGCAAGCATTTCGAGGCGCTCACGACGCTCGCGTCGCTGGCCGAGACGACCGAGCGCGTGGAGATCGGCGCGCTGGTCATCTGCAACTCCTACCGCAACCCCGAGCTGCTGGCCGACGCGCACCGGACCGTCGACCACATCTCCGGCGGCCGGGTGATCCTCGGGATCGGCGCCGGCTGGTTCGAACGCGACTACGACGAGTACGGCTACGAGTTCGGCGACGCGCCGACACGGTTGCGCGCCCTGCGCCGCGACCTGCCGCGCATCCGCGAGCGGCTCGGCAAGCTCAACCCGCCGCCGGTGCGCGACATGCCGATCCTGATCGGCGGCAGCGGTGAGAAGGTCACGCTGAAGCTCGTCGCCCGGCACGCCGACCTCTGGCACGGCTTCGGCGACGCCGAGACGTTCAAGAAGAAGAACGAGATCCTCCTCGGTCACTGCGCCGACGTCGGGCGCGACCCGGCCGAGATCGAGCGCACCTGGGGCGTGCACGCGGACGTGACCGAGCACGCTGAGGAGCTCCACGCGGCCGGCGTGCAGCACGTCATCGCCGGGATCGGCGGTGACGGGACCGGCTACGACCTGGGCGTCGCGCGCGAGCTGGTCGCCTGGCGCGACCGCGTCAACGCCGCCTGAGGCCGGTCCGCGCATGAGCGCCCACACGCTCGATGCCCTGCCCGCGTGGGAGGACGGGACCGTCGCGGTCCTGTCGACCGGCGGCGGCGCCCCGCACGCGATCCCGATCTCGACCTGCGTGCGGGCCGGTGACCGGGCCGTGCTCCTCGCGCTCGCGCTGCGCCGCGAGTCGCTGGCGCGCCTGCGCACCGATCCGCGGGCGGCGCTCACGTTCCTGGCCCGGGACATCGCCTGCACGGCGCTGGGCACCGTCGTCGTGGCGCGCGAGCCGATGATGATCTCTGACCGGGTGGCCGCGGTGCGACTCGACGTCGACGAGCTCCAAGACCATCGCCAGCCGCTCTTTGCCATGGAGTCGGCGGTCGCCTGGCGGTGGACCGACGATGAGGCGCGCGAGCGCGACGCCGAGATCCGGTCCGAGCTGCGCGCCCTTGCCGCCGGCCCTAGGAGCTCGGGTCCCTAACGGGCCGCGGGTTTCGCCCCCTGGGCGAACACCCGCAAGGGAACCTGGCCCTCTGGGCCAGCGTTCCCCTATCGCGGCAACTCGACGACGAACGCCGCGCCGTTCCCGTCCGGCCGTGGCACCGCCATCACGTCGCCGTTGGCCGCGCGCGCCAGGCGCCGCGCGAGCGGCAGGCCCAGTCCCGAGCCGGCGTGCCCGTCGCCGTGGTGCAGCCGCACGCCCGGCTCGAAGACGCGCTCTGCGTCGGCGAGCGGCACGCCGGGACCGTCGTCGGCGATCGTGATCACGACACGCCCGGCGGCGTCGCCGCTGGTCACCCGGACGTGCGCGTGGGCGTGGCGTGCGGCGTTGTCGAGCACCGGGGCGAGGATCCGCTGGACGACCTCGGCGTCGACGCCCACGGTCACCGGCCCCTCGGGCACCACGACGTCCAGCGCCACGCCGCGCTGCGTGCCCACCGGCTCCCACGTCCGCCGCAGCTCGGCCAGCTGCGCGCGCAGGTCGCTGCGGCCGCGGTCCAGCCCCGCGTCGGCGCGGGCCGCCGCCATCAGCGTCTCGAGGATCGCGCCCATCTGACCGGCCGAGCGCACGATCGAGTCATAGGCCTCGCGTCGCTCCTCCAGCGGGCGGTCCCGGCGCTGCATGAGCTCGACCTCCGCGACGATTCGCGACAGCGGCGTGCGGAGCTCATGCGACAGCTCCGCCGACAGGCGCTGCTCGTGGCGCAGGCTGGCCGCGACGCGATCCAGCAGCGCGTCGAACGTGTGGGCCAGCTCGCCCAGCTCGTCGGGGCGGGCCGCGGCGCCGAAGCGGCGCGACGGCTCGCTCTCGCTCCAGGTGGCGACGTCGCGCGTCATCTGCCGTACCGGCGACAGCGCCTGACCGATCGCCGAGCGCGTGACGAAGAGGACCGCGCCGAGCAGCAGGAGGGCCAGCGCGACCGACGCGACGGCCGCGAGATCGGTCGTGCGGTCATACGCCGCGAGCGACTGCGCCGCGACGATCGTCCCCACCGGCCGGCCCTTGGCGTCGTCGATCGGGGCGGCGTAGAGGCGGACCTCGCGGTGGCCGGGCAGGCTGTCGAAGACGCGGCGCTCGCCGGCCAGCGCGTCGGCGGCCTGCTGCAGCTCGCGGTCGCCGGGAGGGCGCTCGACCGCCCGGGTGCCCTCGTAGACCCACACCCGCCGGTCCACCGCGCCGTCGGCGGGCGACTCCAGCGCCGTGATGTGGCCGTTGCGCACGGCGAGCGTCGTGGCGGCCGCCGCGGCCTGGGTGCGCAGCTGGGTGTCGGCGTCGTTGGAGAGCGTGGCGCCGAGCAGGAGGTTGAAGGCGACCGTCAGCGCCGCGATCGCGACGGCGGCGACCAGGAGCGCCGCCGCCGTCAGGCGACCGCGCAGCGTCCGGAAGCGAAGCCGGCTCATCCGAGCCGGTAGCCGACGCCGTGCGCGGTGCTGATCTCGAGCTCGAGCTCGAGCTCGCGCAGCTTGCGCCGCAGGCGGGCGACGTACTGGTCCAGGGTGTTGTCGTGGACGATCGCGCCCTCGGGCCAGGCGGCGCGCACCAGCTCGCGGCGGCGCAGGACCTCCCCCGGCCGGCCGGCCAGCGCGGCGAGCACGCGGAACTCCGTCGGGGTCAGCGCGACCTCGCGCTCACCGCTGCCCACGGCGTGCGTCGTCGGATCGAGCCGCAGCGCCCCGACCGTCGTGGTCGGGTCGGCGCCCGAGCGGCGCAGGAGCGCCTTGAGCCGCGCAACGAGCT
>JAWVGD010000086.1:0-3321 GCA_033855515.1 Baekduia sp. | reverse complement strand
GGCACGGCGAAGCGCTGCTCGGCGTTGACCAGCAGCGCCACGACCGCGACGAGGCCGAACGTCAGCCACCATCCCGGCGGCGCACGTCGCGCGGCGGCGGTCGCCGCGCCCGCCAGGCCCAGGAGCGTCGTGATCAGCAGCGAGATGCGCAGGACCGGCGCGGGGCCGGTCGGCAGCGAGACCGAGGTCAGCGACAGCCGCGAGAACCCGGTCGGCGCCACACCTGCGAGACGGCCGGCGTTGGCGACGGCGACGCGCAGCGGGGCCGTCGGGTGGGCGGCGACGAACCGCAGCACTTCATGCTCGAGCGCGTGGTCGGTGGCGGCCTCGTTGCGGCGGTGCGCCGCGCGGGCCGCCGGATAGAGGTGGCTCAGGCGCGGGTCGCGCCAGCGGCTGTCGGCCAGCGACCGCACGTTGTAGGTGCCCGCCAGCGTGTTGCCGGTCTCGGTGCTGACCGGGACGAACGCATGGAGCACCAGCGCGTTGCGGACGGTCCACGGCGCCACGCACAGCACCGTGGCCGCCAGCACGGCCGCCGCGGCCCGGCGGCCGCCGGCACAGAGCGCCACGCCGAGCGCCAGCGCCAGCCCCTCGGGCCGCGTCAGCGCCGCGGCACCCGCCAGGACACCCGCCGCGACCGCCCATCGCAGGCGTCCCCGGGCGTGCAGCGCGCAGGCCAGCGCCCCGAGCAGCAGCGCGGTGAACAGCTGCTCGGAGATCAACGAGGCGTTGAAGAGCACCAGCACCGGCGACAGCGCCACGAGGAGCCCGGCGGCCAGCGCCGTCCGCGCGCCCCAGATCTCTCGAGCCACCCACCAGGCCATCACCGCGACGGCCGCGCCCGCCACCACCTGTGCCGCCCGCTCCGTGGCCACCGACGCACCGAACACGCGATCGGCGGAGGCGAGCATCAGCGGGAAGCCCGGCGCCCGGTAGGCGGTCGCGACCGGATGGGCGCCGGCGTGGAACACCGGATAGGCGTGGTCGTGGACCAGCGCCAGCGCGTGCATCATGTAGGAGTGGTCGTCGTGGTGCGGCGCGTAATCGGGCGTGCGCGCAACCGCCACGGCGCGCGCCGCAGCGGCAACGGCCCCGAGAAGCCCGAGGGTGGCGCGCGAGCCGATCGCCGGCATGCACCATTCAGCCTTCCACGCGGCGTCCCGTTGTTGGTTGGTGTCGTGTTAGGCCGGCAGCGTGACCGACGGGAGCGCGTCGGCGTCGGCGCCCGTGTGGCCGTTGACCGGCGTCAGGTACAGGCGCGTGATCTCGGGCACCTCGTCCTTCATCCGCGTGCGCACCGTCTGGAGTGTCGCGGCCACGTCGGCGGCGGTGAAGCAGTTGTGGACCTCGACCTCGGCGGCGGCCAGCACGCTGCCGGGTCCCAGGTGCACGGCCTCCATGCGGTCCACGCCGGTGATGCCCGGCTGGGCCAGCAGCCGCCGGCGGAGAGCCTCGACGTGGCGCTCGGGAACGGCCTGGTTGGTCAGCAGCGCGCGGTTGCGGCCGCTGAGGCGGTAGGCGACGAAGGTCAGCAGCACGCCGATGATCACCGTGGCCAGCGGGTCGAAGATCGCCAGCCCGGTGACCTTGTGAAGCACGAGCGCGGTCAGCGCGAGCGCGGCGCCGGCGACGTCCACCGTGTCCTCGAGGTAGACGGTCGTCACCGTCGGGTCCGAGCTCTCGTCCAGGAGCTGACGCACCGGGATGCCGGCTCGCGACGCCCGGCCCCGGAGCTCGCGGACCGCCACCGTCCGGCTGAGCCCGTCGAGGACGATGGCGAACACGAGCACGCCGACACCGACCCAGAAGGCCTCGAGCTCGGGCGGATGCACCAGCGCGTTGACGCCCTCCCAGATCGACACGGCGCCGCCGACGACGAAGATCCCGATGGCCGCCAGCAGCGCCCAGTAGTAGCGCTCGGGGCCGTAGCCGAGCGGATGGCTGGCGTCGGGCTCGCGCGCGCTGCGGCGGATCGCGATGTAGAGGAAGACCTCGTTGCCCGCATCGGCGACGGTGTGGAGCGTCTCGGCGAACAGCGCGGCCGAGCCGGTCATCGCCGCGGCCACGCCCTTGGCCGTCGCGATCATGGCGTTGGCCGCCAGCGCCGCCATGACGCTGGTCAGGCTCGCGTCGCGGCCGGCGTCGTCGCTCCCGCCGCGGGCCGTCGCGGCCTGCTCGCTCATGCGCCGCCGGCCGCCGGAACCCGCCGGCTGTGGGCGAGCACGTCGAGCGTCAGCTCGAGCTGGCGGTCGGTCAGCGGCCGGCCGGGCAGTGGCGCATCGGGCTCGCCGTCAGGGCGCAGGGCGTCGAGCTGCAGCGCCAGGAACCGCGTGGCGTAGGCGCGGGCCGTTGCGGCGGTCCCCTCGCTGATGCGTGCCACCGCCAGCAGGACCATGAGCACGTCGGAGGCCGCGACGTCGGCGCGCAGATCGCCGTCGGCCTGGCCGCGGCGCACGAGCTCGTCCAGCAGCGTGCGCAGCTCCTCCGACAGATGGTGCGGAACCGGCTGGCCGGCGTCCCGCGCGGCGAGCACGTTGATGAACGCGCGGTTGGCCGACTGCCACTCCGCGGCCTTCACCATCCAGGACCGGAACGGCGAGGCGCCGTCCGGCAGCGCGAGCGCCTCCCGGGCCATGCGCGCCAGGCGGTCGGCCTGCTCGCGCAGGATGCCGCCGAACAGCGCCTCCTTGGTCGGGACGAAGCGATACAGCGTGCCGATGCCGACCCCCGCGCGCGTGGCGACGTCCTCCATCTTGGCCGCGACGCCGCGCTCGGCCACGACCTCACGGGCGGCCTCGATGATCCGCTCCCGGTTGCGCTGGGCGTCCCGGCGCGGCGCGCGTCGTGTGGCGGGCGTCACGTACGCAAGACTAGTCGGCACGCCCACGCCGATTGCGGGGTAGGACTCCACCGAACATCATGTCCGTGGAGCGCCCCACCTTCCGCCAGGTGCTCGTTGCCGTCGACGGCTCCCGCCATGCCGATCTGGCGCTGGCGATCGCCATCGCCCTCGCCGAGCGCGACAACGCCCGCCTGACGGTCATGACCGTCGTCCCGAACATCACCGAGAGCTCCGCCCTGAGCTACGGCGCCGGGGTCGACCCCGTCGCGATGCAGCGCGACGCCGACCACGCGGCCGAGACGACGCTGCGCAAGGCGGTCGACGCGGTCCCCGAGGACCTGCCCGTGTCGTCGGTGCAGCGCTCGGGCCACGCCGGCCCGGAGATCGTGGCGCAGACGCGCGAGGGCGGGCACGACGCCGTCGTGCTGGGCGCCCGCGGCGTCGGCCGGATCGGCTCGATGTTCGGCAGCGTCAGCCAG
>JAWVGD010000085.1:0-3082 GCA_033855515.1 Baekduia sp. | reverse complement strand
GTCGCGGCCGTCGCCGAGGCGTTCGGCGGCCTGCGCGATCTGGCGGTGCCGCTCGTCATCGGCGTCGTGGCGGGCGGCCGTGGCAGCTCGCTGTCGGCGATCGGCCTCGGCGTCCTGGGCGTCGCGGCGGCCGCCGTGCTCGGCATCGCCCGCTGGCGCTCGACCCGGTACGCCGTCGACGACCGCGCGCTCTACTTCCGCGCCGGGATCTTCTCGCCGGACGAGACCGTCGTCCCGCTGGACCGGATCCAGTCGGTCGACACCGTCGCCGGCCCGATCCAGCGCGTCTTCGGCGTCACCGGGCTGCAGGTGCAGACGGCCGGAGGCGGCGAGGACGCCGAGGTCGTCCTCAGCGCCCTGTCGGCTGCCGCGGCGCGGGAGCTGCGCGCCGCGCTGCGCCATCCCGACACGGGCGCCTCGTCGGCAGGACGGCGCTTGCGCGGGGCCGGGCTGCTCGCCACCGCGCTGACCGCGCCGCAGGTCGGCGTCGTGCTGCCCGTCGTCGGCGGCCTGTTCGGCGCGCTGCAGAACGGGCTGGCCGGCGAGAGCGTCGCGGTCGTGCGCAGCGTGAACTCGGTGCACGAGGTCGTCCTCGTCGTGCTCGGGCTCTTGGCGTGCGCCTGGGCGCTGTCGACGCTCGGGGCGATCGTCGCCTTCGCCGGCTTCGAGGTCCATCCGGTCGAGGGTCGGCTGCGGATCCGACGGGGCCTGTTGCAACGCCGCGCGGTCAGCGTGCCGGTCAACCGCATCGACGGCGTGCAGATCGTCGAGAGCCTCCTGCGGCGGCCGTTCGGCCTCGTCACGCTGCGGCTCGAGATCACGAGCCTCGGCGGGAGCGAGACGGCCGAGCGCACGCTGTTCCCGCTCCTGCGCCGCGACCAGGTCGAGGCGTTCTTGAAGGACTTGGTCCCCGAGCTCGCCGGCCCCCTGGCGCTCCAGGAGCGCCCGCCGCGCCGGGCGCGCCGGCGCTTCCTGACGCGCCCGCTGCTCGCAGCCGCCGCGGCCGGTGCCGCCCTGGTGGTCGCGCTGCCGGCCGCCTGGCCCGCGGCGCCGGTGCTGCTGGCCGTGGCCGCGGTCGCGGGCCTCGACGCCTACGCCGCCGCGGGCGTCCGGATCGACGCCACAAGGTTCGTTGTGCGCGGGCGCCATGGCGCCGCGCGGGTCACGCTCATCGCTCGCCGCCGGCGCGTGCAGCGCCTGGTGGTGTCGCGTTCGCCGCTGCAGCGCCGCGCCGGCCTGGCATCGTTCTCGGTGACGGTCGCCCGCGGCACACGCCTCGCGATCCGGCACCTCGAGCGTGCCCAGGCCGCCGCGCTGCTGGGGCGGCTGGCGCCGCCTCAGACGTAGCGACCGCCGAACTCGGCCGCCGCCGTTCCCGACGCCGCCCGGAAGCCGCCGCCGATCCGGAAGCTCGACCGCGGTGAGCGCAGCTGCAGGACGCCGGGGTTCAGCGTCACCTGCACGATCTGCGTCCCGGCCGGCAGACCCGACACGCGCAGGAAGCCCTTGGCGCCCGGCACGAAGCGGACCCTCAGCCCTCCGCGCGACAGCGCGGTGGCTGCGCCGTTCAACGTATAGGTCTTGCCCGTGCGCGCGTTGGCCGTCGTGCTGATGTGCAGCCGGCCGATGGGACGGCCGCGCAACGCGGCGGGGAGGCGCGCCACGACGTTCTTGGTGGCCTGCGCCGTGACCGTCGTCAGCGGCTCGCCGTCGCCGGACTCCAGCGCGGACTGCCAGGCCAGCGTGGCGGCGCCGCGCGCCTTGGGGACCTCGCCGGTGAACGAGACGACCTGGCAGGCGGTGGCCGTCAGCGGGAAGCTCGTCGCGGCGGGCGCTCCGGACGCCGGGGTGACCGTCACCGTGATCGTGTGGTCGCCGGCTGGGATCCGGCGGTCCGAGCCGGAGAGGCCCTTCCACTCGAACGGCGCGCTGGGATCCTCGCGGACGACCGTGCCGTCCAGGGCCCAGCTGACCTTCGCGACGCCGGCCAGCGCGGCCTTCGGGCCGCGGACCGAGAAGTCGAAGAACAGGCGGTTGCGCGAGAGCAGCCCGCCGTAGGGGTCGCGGGCCACGAGGCCGGTCGTGCCGATGGCGTGGCCGGCCGCCGGGCGCGCGCCCATGAGGTGGCATCCGGTGGTCGCGGCGGACGCCCCGGCGGGCAGGGCGAGCGCGCTGAGCGCGGCGAGGAGGAGGGCGAGGGCAGGCAGTCGTTTCATGCCCCTTCAACGCCTCCGGTGCCCGAAACGTCACGCCGCGGTCGTCAGCCTCCCGGCAGGCGGCCGAGATGGACCTCGCCGGCGTTCAGCGCGGTCACGCCGCCGCCGGGCAGCGTGACCAGCAGCTGTCCCTGGTCGTCGATCCCGGCTGCGACGCCGGTGCCGTCGGCCCAGGACACCTCCGAGCCGGCGAGCGCGTCGCGCGCGCGCCACGCGTCCAGCAGCGCGGGGGGCGCCAGCGCCAGCGCTCGCTCCAGCGCGGCGAGCAGCGCGGTCAGGAACGGCTCGACGTCGGCGTGCGCGCGCCCGAGCGTGCCGGCCTTGTCACGCAGCTCCTCCGGGAGGTCGGCTGGATCCACGGCCACGTTGACGCCGATGCCCAGGACGGTCCAGCCCTCGTGGGGGCGGCCCTCGGCGAGGATCCCCGCGACCTTCCGGCCACCGACCAGAACGTCGTTGGGCCATTTGATCGCGGCCTGCGGGCCGCACGTCTCCGCGACGGCCACCGCGGCGAGCAGCGGCAGCAGGGGCGGCGCGTCGCGCAGCACGAGCGACATCGTGACCGCTGCGCCGGGCTGGGTCGTCCACGCGCGACCCTGGCGCCCGCGGCCCGCCGTCTGCCCGGTCGCGGTCACGAGCGCCCCGTGGGGCGCGCCGGCCAGAGCCAGCTCCCGCGCGCGGTCGTTGGTCGAGTCCGTCACCCGCAGGTGGAGCCGGGGCGTGCCGAGCATGGGTCGGTTCAGCGCGCCCGGATCCGCAGCTCGTCATCCAGCGCGACACCCAGCAGCTCGCGCGCCGAGCCGCGGTTGACGGCGAGAGCCAGCGTCCGGTAGGCGTCCTCGTAGAGGATCAGCTCGCCCGGGGCG
>JAWVGD010000084.1:0-5217 GCA_033855515.1 Baekduia sp. | reverse complement strand
GACGACCTGCCCGGACATCCTGGCATCCTCTCCGCCCACGCTCTTCAACCTGAGCTCCGAGGGCGCGGTCCAGCGCCTGTCCCTCCGGACCACGGTGCACGGCCCGACCGCCGAGGTCGTCGCTGCCACGTCCGGCCAGGCGCCTGTCACCTTCGTGCTGCACCTCACGAGCGCCGACGAGCGCTACATCTACGGCTCCCCTCCGACGGCCTGGCGCATCGCCGCCGGCGCGGATCAGCTCCTCGCCGCACCCCCGCCGGTCCACGGCGGGACGCCGGTGGTCGAATCCTGACGTGTCAGGCGGCTCGCCGCCCACGCTTCGGATGGCGCTCGGCGGGCTCATCGTCGCCCTGATCGTGCCGCTCGTCTGGGCCTGAGCGTGCGAGATCCGTCAGGTCAGCCGGACGCTGACCGGGGCGAGCCCGCCGGCGCGGACCTCGAACCGCTCGCCGGGGCTGATGGGCACGCCCGCGATCGCCGAGCCCGTGATGATCACGTCGCCGGCACGCAGCTGGTCCCCGGCGTTCGGCGCCTGGTCGGCGAGGTGCCGCACGACCTCGGCAAGATCTCCGAGCAGCGTGGCGGGGTCGGCCGCTCTGGCCCGGACGTCGTCGGTGCCCTGCACGACGTCCAGCGCCACGGCGTCCAGACGCAGATCCGCCGACAGCGGCGCGAACGCCCCCAGCACGACGTGGCGGTGGAAGATGTTGCCCGCGAGGATCGCGTCGACGTCGTCGGCCGGGCCGTCGAGGTCGATGAGCTCGATGGCGGTGGCCACCGCGTCGACCGCCGCGAGGGCGGCGTCGCGGTCCCCGCCCGGGGCGAGGTCGCTGCCGAGCCGCACGGCGACCTCCGGCTCGAGGACCGGCTTGCCCCAGTCGCCGATGGCGCACGTCGCGCCGTCGGCCAGCAGGTTCCGGTCGGTCATGAACCCGATCAGCGGCGCCCGGGTCCCGAGCTTCTCCATGGCCGCCGGCGTGCCGAAGCCCGCCTTCCAGCCGAGGTGCTGCGCCCCCTCGTCGAGCAATCGCCGGCGGCCGGCCGACTGCTGCTCGAGGCCGGCGACGACTGCGGGGGTCAGGGAGTCCGGGTGGCTCATCGGCTGCACGTCCAGGTCGTGGGGATTGGCGTGGTCATACGCGAGCGCGTTGTCCTACGGGTCGGGCTGGGCCGGAGACGAGCCGAGCAGCAGCGTGAGCGTGTGCTGCAGATGGCGGTCGACGATCGAGCGGGCCAGCTCCACCTCGCGGGCGTTGACCGCCGCCGCCAGCGCCCGGTGCTCGTCGAGGATCTGGCGCGTCCGGTGCTCGTCGCGGGCCAGCGCGGCCAGGCCCATGCGGCTCTGGCGATCGCGCAGCGAGTCGTGCAGCGCCAGCAGGATGTCGTTGCCCGCCGCGGCGACGACGAGCCGGTGGAACTCGCGGTCGGCCTCGACGAACTCCCGCTCGAGGCCTTGGGCGGCCAGAGCGTCCTGCTGGGCGATGGCGTCCTCGAGGTCGGGGCCGATGGTGACCCCGCGGCGGATCACCTTCTCGATGGCGAAGCGCTCCACCAGGAGGCGCGTCTCCATGACGCTCTCGACCTCCGCCACCGACACGGGCACGACGAGCGCGCCGCGCTTCGGGTACAGGCGCAGCAGGCCTTCGGACTCGAGGCGCAGGAAGGCCTCGCGGACCGGCGTGCGACTCAGGCCGACGCCCGTGGCGATGTCGCCCTCGCTGATCAGGTCCCCGCCCGCGTACCGGCCGTCGAGGATCCGCTCCTTGGCGAACGCATAGGCGCGATCGGACGCGGGCATGTTGCATCTATATCGCATCTTGACACGAACGACCGGGGGTGGCATAGATGCAACACATGGGAGACATCGTCGGGGCGCTGGGTGAGATGAACCTGGGCGACCGCCTGCTGACCGGTGGCCCCGCGCTCGCCGCCTTCGGGTCGGATGCCCTCACCGCCTTCCACCAGCGACCCCTGGCCGTCGTGATGGCGGAGACCTCCGAGGAGGTCGCCCAGGCCGTCCGGATCTGCCACCGCGAGGGCGTGCCGTTCGTGGCACGCGGCAGCGGCACGTCGCTGTCGGGCGGATCGCTGCCGGTCGAGGGCGGGATCGTCATCGCGCTCAACCGGCTCAACCGGGTGCTGAGCATCGATCCCGACACCCGGACGGCGGTGGTCGAGCCCGGGGTGATCAACCTCCACGTCAGCGCGGCCGCGGCAGAGCACGGCCTGGCCTATGCGCCCGACCCGTCGAGCCAATCGGTCTGCAGCATCGGCGGCAACCTCGCCTTCAACTCCGGCGGCGCGCACTGCCTGAAGCACGGCATGACGGCCAACCACATCCTCGGCATCCGCGCGGTGCTGCCCGACGGGGAGTTGGTCGAGCTCGGAAGCGCCTCGACCGAGGGCGTCGGCCCCGACTGGGCCGGGATGTTCTGCGGCTCGGAGGGCCTGTTCGGCATCGCCCTGGAGATCACGGTGCGCCTCGTGCCGCTGCCCGAGAGCGTGCGCACGTCGCTGGCCGCGTACGACAGCCTCCAGGCCGCCGGCGACGCCGTCGCGCAGATCGTGCGCGAGGGGCTGCTGCCCGTCGCGATGGAGATCATGGACGCGTTGGCGATGCAGGCCGCCGAGGCGTCCGTGAAGCCGGGCTACCCCAAGGCCGCCGCGGTGCTGATCGTCGAGCTCGAGGGCGAGCGTGATGCCGTCGACGCCGACGCGGCGCGGCTGGACGAGCTGCTGCGCGCGTCCGGCGCGACGGAGGTCACGACCACCGAGGAGATCGCGGAGCGGGCGTTGATCTGGAAGGGCCGCAAGAGCGCGTTCTCGGCGGTCGGCTGGCTCGCGCCCGACTACCTCGTCCAGGACGGCGTGGTCCCGCGGACCCGGCTCGGCGAGGCGCTCGCCGAGATCGGGCGCATGAGCGAGGAGGCCGGCATCCGCGTCGCCAACGTCTTCCACGCCGGGGACGGCAACCTCCATCCGCTGATCCTGTTCGACGGCCGCGTGCCGGGCGCCGTGGAGAGTGCGGAGGCGCTGGCGGGCGACATCCTGCGAATGTGCGTCGAGCTCGGCGGGTCGATCACCGGCGAGCACGGCATCGGGGTCGAGAAGCTCCAGTACCTGTCGCTCATGTTCTCCGAGGACGACCTGGCGCTCATGCTGCGCGTGCGCCGCGCGGTCGATCCGCAGGAGCTCGCCAACCGCGGCAAGATGCTCGCCGTCGCACCGGCCGTCGCGTGATCGTCGCCATCGACAGCGTCGAGGCCGTCCAGGACGCCGTTCGCAGCGGTTCGCGGGTGCTGCCGGCCGGCGGCGGTTCGAAGCCGGCCCTGTCGACGCCGGCCCACGACGACGTCATCGTGCTCGACGTCTCGGGGCTGCGCGGCATCCTCGAGTACGACCCCTCGGAGCTGACCTTCACCGCCATGGCGGGCACGCCGGTGGCCGAGGTGACCGCGGCGCTCGCCGAGCACGGGCAGTACCTCCCCTTCGATCCGCCGCTCGGGGCGGCAGGCGCCACGCTGGGCGGCGTGGTGGCCGGCGGTACCTCCGGGGCCAATGCCTTCCGGCACGGCGGCGTCCGCGACTTCGTGATCGGCGTGCGCCTCGTCGAGGGCACGGGCCGGGTGGTCGCCGGCGGCGGCAAGGTGGTCAAGAACGCCGCCGGGTTCGACCTCCCCAAGCTCATGGTCGGCTCGATCGGGCGACTCGGCGTGATGGTCCAGCTGTCGTTCAAGGTCTTCCCCCGGCCCCCGGCGACGACGACGCTGATCTTCGAGCTCGGCACCCCCGCCGCGGCGCTCGCCGCGATGGCGCAGGTCGCCCGCGGACCCGTCGAGGCCGATGCGCTGGACCTCGAGGCCGGCGGCCGGCTCCTGGTGCGGCTGGGCGGCGACGCGGAGCTGCTGGACGCACGGGCCGCGCGGTGCGGCGCCATCGTCGGCACGGAGCCCGAGCGCCTCGACGGCGACCGCGACGCCGCCGCGTGGCGTGACGCGGCCGAGCTCGCCTGGGTGGCGCCGGACGCGCGCCTGGTCCGCGTCGCGCTGACGGCGCGTGCGGTCGGCGCGCTGGACGCCGCGCTGGCGGCCTCGGGGGCCACCGTGCGCTACAGCCTGGCCGCCAACGTCGCCTGGATCGCCTGGCCCGAGAGCCTGGAGCTGGAGCCCCTGGACACCGAGCTGCGCCGGCTCGGCCTGGCCGGGGTCGTCCTCACCGGCGCCCCGGGCCGGCCGCTGCTCGGAGCGGTGCGCGGCGGCGCCTTCGCCGCGCGCGTCCGCTCCGCCCTGGACCCCAACGCCCGCTTCCCGGAGGACTGACGCCGTGCGCCACACGATCCCCGTCGCCGACCTCGGGCCGCAGGCCGGCGCCATGGCCGACGCCATCGGCTCCTGCGTCCACTGCGGCTTCTGCCTGCCGACGTGCCCCACCTACGTGACGATGGGCGAGGAGATGGACTCGCCGCGCGGGCGGATCTTCCTGATGAAGGAGGTCCTCGAAGGCGAGATGGAGCTCGAGACGGCCCTCCCCTACATCGACAACTGCCTCGGCTGCCTGTCGTGCCAGACGGCGTGCCCGTCCGGGGTCGAGTACGGCGAGCTGATCACGCCGTTCAGGGCCTACGCCGAGCAGCACCGGACGCGCGAGCCGATGGACCGCGCGCGCCGCGAGCTCATCCTGCGCACGCTGCCCTACCCGCGGCGCTTCCGGGTGGCCGCCCGGCTCGGCCGGCTCGGCCGGCCGTTCGCGCGCCTCCTGCCGAACTCGATGTCGGCGATGCTGCAGCTGCTGCCCGACCAGCTCCCCAAGGCGCGGCCGCTCCCGGCGTTCCACCCCGCCGAGGGCGAGGTCCGTGCGCGCGTGGCGCTGCTCGCCGGCTGCGCCCAGCAGGTCCTCGCGCCCGACATCAACTGGGCGACGCTCCGCGTGCTCGCGCGCAACGGCGTGGAGACCGTGATCCCGGAGAGCCAGGGCTGCTGCGGCGCACTGGCGATGCACACCGGCGCCGCCGATCAGGCCAAGCCGATGGCCCGCCGCAACATGGAGGCCTTCCCCCAGGACGTCGACGCGATCCTGACCAACGCCGCCGGGTGCGGGTCGGGCATGAAGGAGTACGGGTTGCTCTTCGCCGGCGAGCCCGAGCACGAAGCCGCCCAGCGGCTCGCCGACCGGGTCGTCGACGTCACCGTCTTCCTCGACGCGCTCGGGCTGAGCGCC
>JAWVGD010000083.1:0-6514 GCA_033855515.1 Baekduia sp. | reverse complement strand
CGGAAGGCGTGCTCGCGCACGGCGAAGCGCCGGTGACGCACGGTGCCCTCGTAGAAGGCGCTGCGCATCATGCGACCGGCTCCGTCCCGAGGTCGCGGGCGACGCGCAGGCCGCTGACGACGCCGTCCTCGTGAAAGCCCCAGCCCCAGTACGCGCCGCAGAAGTGCGTGCGGCCGCGACCGCCGCTGATCTCGTGGATGCGCTGCTGGGCCCGTGCCCCGTCCTGCGTGAAGACCGGATGGGCGTACTGGATCGTCCGCACGACCTTGTCGGGATCGATGGCCTCGGTGCGGTTGAGCGTCACGCACCACTGCCGCCGCGCGTCGAGCGACTGCAGGCGGTTCATGTGGTAGGTGACGGTCGGCTTGCCGGTGGGCGTCGAGAGCAGGTGGTAGTTCCAGCTGGCCCAGGCGCGGCGACGACGCGGCAGCAGGCGCTCGTCGGTGTGCAGCACGGCCTCGTTGGCCGCGTACGGGAACGCCCCGAGCAGCTCGCGCTCGGCCGCCGTCGCGCCGTCGCCGAGGAGCGCGAGCGACTGGTCGGCGTGGGTGGCGAGCACCACGTGGTCGAAGCGTTCGGGGTCGCCGTGGCGAGGGGTGATGGTCACGCCGCCGCCGTCGGCATCGCGGGTGACGGCGTCGACCGGCGTCGCCAGCCGCAGCCGGTCGGCGTAGGGGGCGATGAGCCGCGCGACGTACTGCCGCGAGCCGCCCGTGACCACGCGCCATTGCGGCCGGCCCTTGAGGTCGAGCATCCCGTGGTTGTCGAAGAACTGCACCAGGAAGCGCGCGGGGAACGTCCACATCTGGTCGGGATCGGCCGACCAGACCGCCGCGGCCTGGGGGACGATGAGCTTGTCGACGAATGCCCCCGAGAAGCCGCGATCCGCCAGCCAGCCGCCGAGCGACGGATCGTCGTCGGAGGCCAGCAGCGCACGTGCCTCCCGCTGGAAGCGGCGCACGTCGAAGACCATCCGGTGAAACGCCGGCGAGGCGAGGTGGGCGCGCTTGGCGTAGAGCCCGTTGGGCGACGTGGAGGCGTACTCGAAGTCGCCGCCCTCGTCACCGACGCCGAAGCTCATGTCCGACGGCTGCGACGCGACGCCGAGACGGCCGAGCAGCCGCTCGAAGTTGGGGTAGTTGCGGTTGTTGAACACGATGAACCCCGTGTCCACGTCGAGGGTCGCGTCGGGCTCGTCGACCCGGACGGTGTTGGTATGCCCTCCGGCGTACGCCGCAGCCTCGAAGACCGTGACCTCGTGTCCGGCGGCGTGCAGCTGGTGGGCGGCCACGAGTCCGGAGACCCCGGCGCCGATGACGGCGACTCTCACATCAGAGCCTTCGGGCCAACCCCGGTGATCGGATCACGGCTGTGGGCCGGACACCTCGCATGAACGGCACGTCGACCACGATGGCGGTCTCCGCGGGCGGCGTGCTCGCGCTCCTGGTCGCGACCTGGCTGCTGAGCGTGGCGCTGCGCGACGTGTCGATCGTCGACGTCGCCTGGGGCCTGGGGTTCGTGGTCGTCGCCTGGGTCGCGTTCGCCGCCGGCGACGGCGACGCGGCTCGCCGGTGGCTGCTGACGGTCCTGGTGACCGTCTGGGGACTGCGGCTGGCGGTCTACATCGGGCGCCGCAAGCTCCGCCATCCGGGCGAGGACCCCCGCTACGGCGAGTGGCGCAAGAAGTGGGGGTCGCGGTTCTGGCTCGTGTCGCTGGGCAACGTCTTCCTGCTCCAGGCCGCCCTGGTCTGGGTGGTCTCACTGCCGGTGCAGGCCGCCGGCGAGCGCCACGGCGGCCTCGGCGTGCTGGACTGGGCGGGCGTGGCCCT
The DNA here is from genome assembly GCA_033855515.1 of Baekduia sp. Classification (GTDB taxonomy): domain Bacteria; phylum Actinomycetota; class Thermoleophilia; order Solirubrobacterales; family Solirubrobacteraceae; genus Baekduia. The sequence goes on along the minus strand of JAWVGD010000083.1, from coordinate 4,685 downwards.
CTGGGCGGTGGGGCTGTTCTTCGAAGCGGTGGGCGATGCCCAGATGGCGCGCTTCAAGGCCGGCCGGGCGGCGCGGGCGGCCGGGCCTGCCGTGATGGACCGCGGCCTCTGGCGCTACACGCGCCATCCCAACTACTTCGGCGACTTCTGCGTCTGGTGGGGCATCGGCCTGATCGCCCTGTCGGCCGGCGCCTGGTGGTCGCTGATCGGCCCGGGGGTCGTGACGCTGCTGCTCACGCGCGTCTCGGGCAAGGACCATCTCGAGCGCTCCATGTCCTCCCGGCCCGGCTACGCCGAGTACGTCCAGCGCACGTCGGGGTTCGTGCCGCGGGCGCCGCGCGGCTGAGCCGACGGGACCCCCTGCGACACTGGGGCCATGGACGCCGCCCAGCGCATCCGTGCCCTCGAGGAGCAGGTCCGGCTGCTGGCGGCCGGGTACAACCTGCCCTACGGCGATCCGGCGGCCGCGATCCCCGCTGAGGTGCTCCGCCTCGCCCATCAGGACCCGCAGGACCAGGCCAACCCGGAGGCCGTCCAGGCGCTGCGCACCCACGGCGACTTCTCGCTGACCGCCGCGACGCGCATCGTGCGCTCGATCGCCGACCCCGCCTACCGCCCCTCGCCGGCGGACGCGAGCCCGGCGGGCGGCGCCGGTGGCACGCTCGCCGAGAAGCTGCGCACCTGGTTCTTCGAGGGCGACGGCGCCAAGTAGGGCGGGCGCCGCCCGGTAGCGTGCGCGCCCATGCTCGTCGGGGTCGACGCGCGTGCGCTGGCGGCTCGTCGCGGCGTCGCGCGCTACACGCGCCGGATGGTCGAGGCGCTGGGCGCGCTCGACGGCCTGGCGGTGCGGGCGCTCGTCCCCGGCCGCGATCCCGTCGAGGCGGTCGGCGGGGTCGAGATCGTGCGGACCGCCGCGTCGTCGCGGACGCTGCACGCGCGCGGAGCGGTGCTCCGGCACCCGCCGGTCGACCGGCTGCTCGGCGACCCGGACGTCACGTGGCTCCCGGCGCCCGCGCCGGTCGCGCCGGGCCGTGCGCCCTACGTCCTGACCGTCCACGACCTCTCCTGGGAGGACCGGCCGGGCGACTTCACGCGGTACGAGCGGCTCTGGCACGCCCTCGCGCGCCCGCGGGCGCTGGCCGCCTGCGCCGCGGCGGTGGTCTGCGACGCGCCGGCCGTGGCGAAACAGCTGGCCCAGCGCTGGGACGTCGAGGCGCGCGTCGTCGAGCCCGGCGTGGACCATTTCCCGGCCGTCCCCCGGCCCGGCCGCTACGTCCTGTACGTCGGCGCGCTCGAGCCGCGCAAGGGCCTCGACGTCCTCGCCGCCGCGTGGCCGCGCGCCGTGGCGGCGCTCGACGGCGCCGAGCTGCTGATCGCCGGCGAGGGGCGCGTCATCGTGCCGGGCGCGACCCACCTCGGCCACGTGACCGACGCCGAGCTGCACGCGCTCTACGCCGGGGCGCTGGCGGTCGTGCTGCCCTCCCGCCTGGAGGGCTATGGCCTGCCGCCGCGCGAGGCCGCGACGCACGGCACGCCCTCGGTGGTCAGCGACCTGCCGACGCTGCGCCTGCCGGGCACACTCCGCGTCCCGCCCGGGGACGCCGACGCGCTGGCCGCGGCGCTGGCGTCGCTTCCCGCCCAGCGCGCACGGCTCGTCGCCGAGCTCCCGCCCCCGCGCACCTGGGCGACGGCCGCCGCCGAGCTCTGCGCCGTCCTGGAGGATGTCGCGCGGTGAACGCGCTGACGATCGTCACGGTCCTGCACGACTCCGCCGGCGACCTCCGGCGCCTGCTCGCCTCGCTGGACAGCATGCGCCCGCCGGTCGTCGTCGTCGACGCCGGCTCCTGCGACGACGGGCCCCAGGTCGCGCGCGACTGGGGCGCCGAGGTCCTGGAGGCGGGCGACGTCGGCTTCGGCGCGGCCAACAACCTCGGCCTGGCGCGCGTGCAGACGCCGGTCACCGTGCTCCTGAACCCCGACATCGTCGTGGGTGACGCCGTGGTCCTGGACCACCTCGCCCGCCACGCATGCCGCGAGGACGCGCTGCACGTCCCGCGCCTGCTGAACCCCGACGGCAGCGTCCAGCGCAGCGCGCACCCCGTGCCGGGCCGGATGGCCGCCCTCCTCCCTGCGCTCGTGCACCCGCGCGCGCTGCCGGAGGCCGCGCGCACCGCCGCCGACCCGTGGCGGGCCAGCCGCTCCCGGCCGGTCGGCTGGGCGATCGCCGCAGCCGTCGCCGCGCGCACCGAGACGCTGCGCCGGCTGGGCCCGTTCGACCCCGGGCAGTTCCTGTTCTTCGAGGACCTCGACCTGTGCCTGCGCGCCCGCGCGGCCGGCGTCCCGACGATCCTGCACCCGGATCTCGCGCTCGAGCACCGCGGCGGCCACAGCACCGCCCCCGCCTACGGCGGTGAGCCGCACGAGCTGCTGGCCCGTCGCCGGCGGGCCGTGGTCGCGGCCAACCTCGGTCCGCGCGCGGCCGCCCTGGACGACGCCGCCCAGGCGCTGACGTTCGCGACGCGCGCAGCCGGCCGGGCTGCGCTACGTCGCCCGGCGGGGCGCGAACGCGCTCAGCTCCGAGCGTTGCTGCGCGCGCGCCGCGGGTAGCAACGGGGGCATGACCGACTTCTGGTTTGCGCCGGCAAACGACCTCCGGGGGAGCTGAACCATGACCAACTTCTGGTTTGCCGCATCAACGGAGGAGTTCCCGCCCTCGCAGATGCTCGAGCAGGCCAAGGCCGCCGACCGCGCGAGCTTCGACGCCATCGGCTCCTCCGACCACTTCCATCCGTGGTTCCCCGGCGGCCAGGGCGCCAGCGCCTGGGCCTTCCTGCCCGCCGCCGGGCAGGTCATCGCCGAGCGGCCCCTGTTCACGAGCGTCACGCCGATCCTGCACCACTATCACCCGGCCGTGGTCGCGCAGTACTTCATGAACCTCGAGGAGCTCTACCCGGGCCGCGCGGTCCTCGGCGTCGGCTCGGGGGAGGCACTCAGCGAGGTGCCGCTGGGCCTCGACTGGCCCGAGCCGAAGGAGATGCTCGAGCGCTTCGAGCGTGGCCTGGAGGCGATCACCCGCCTGTGGGACGGGGAGACCGTGACGATGGACGGCGGCTGGTTCCGCCTCGACGGCGCCAAGCTGTACACGATGGCCGAGTCGCGGCCGAAGCTGATCGTGTCGGCCTTCGGCCCGCAGGCCGCGAAGATCGCGGCCCGCTACGGCGACGGCCTGTGGACGCTCGGCGACCCGGACGCCGCCCCCACGGTGATCGACGCCTACAAGAAGGCGCGCGACGAGGCGGGCAAGGACCCCGGCGAGATCGTGCTCCAGGCGGGCTTCTGCCTCGGTGAGCCCGAGCAGGCGATCATCAAGGCCACCAAGAAGTGGAAGACCACGCAGTTCCCCGAGTACTACCTCGAGGACCACCACGACCTCGACGAGATGGCCGCCTCGGCGGAGGAGCGCATGAGCGACGAGGAGTTCGCCCATGAGGGCTTCCTGGTCAGCGCCGATCCGCAGGAGCACATCGACCGGATCCGGAAGCTGATCGCGATCGACGACGCCGTCACGAGCATCTGCCTGCAAGGCATCGGCGACCTCGACCCGCTGACGTCGATCCGGCGCTACGGCGAAGAGGTGCTTCCGGCGCTGCGCGGGGAGGCCCCGCCGGACGCCAAGCGCTTCGAGCGCGGCGGGGATCGCTCGGCGCAGCGCTGACCCGGGCGCCCGGGCGCCATCATGTAGGAGATGCTGGAGATCCGCGGAGCGGCGCCTGGACTGCTGGACGACCCGTTGCTGCTGGAGGTGGGCGGCGCCGCGCCGTCCTCGGCGCTGGTCTGGCGCGGGCGCTTCCGCGACGACGACGGCTTCGTCTGGCGCGCTGCGGCGCCGCGCTCGGAGTGGCTGTCGACCGCCTGGGTCCCCGCCAAGGCGACCGCCGGGCCGGTCGCCGCGCTGCGGTCGCTGCGGCCGGTCGACGTCGACGTCCGCGTCGAGGCGCCCGACGGCGCCGCCGCGTCGCGGACCGTCACACGGCGCCTGATCGACGAGGGCGTCCGGGTGCGCCGCTGGCGTGACGCGGTCACCGGGACGCTCCACCTTCCGGCCGCGCCGACGGGCGCCGCGATCCTGATCGACGCGACGACGGTGGCGGCCGCCGAGGCGCCGCTGCTGGCCGCGGCGCTGCTGGCCTCCCGCGGCGTGCTCGTCCTGGTCGTCACCGGGGGCGCCGGCGCCGACCCGGTTGCCGCCGCGCAGGAGCAGCTCGCCGCGGTGCCGGGCGCCACCGAGCGCGTCCGCACCTTCGGCACGGCCGACATCCCGCTGCCGGCCGGCATCGGGCTGCGGGGCGAGGACCAGCCCGGTGCCGTGGCCCGTGCGAATGCCTGGGACGCCCTGCTGTCGCGCCTCGGCGCCCGTCCGCGCGCCGCGCGCTGATCGCTGATCGCGCCACCGTGCCCGAGTCCTTCACCGACACCCCGCTGCTGACCGTCCGCTTCGACGCGGCGCTGCACTACGCAACGCGCCACCACGCACGGCAGCTGCGCAAGGGCACGCCCGTCCCGTACGCCGCCCACCTGCTCGCCGCCGCGTCGCTGGTGCTCGAGATGCACGGCGACGAGGACGAGGCCATCGGCGCGTTGCTGCACGACGTCGTCGAGGACGGCGGCGGCCGCGCCGCGCTGGC
>JAWVGD010000082.1:0-8466 GCA_033855515.1 Baekduia sp. | reverse complement strand
TTGAACTCGCCCCAGTAGCCGTTGACGATGACGCCGGAGTCGACGAACAGCAGCTGGCCCGGGTTCAGCCCGTAGTCCGGCAGCGGCCCGAGCATCCGCGACGAGTGGCCGAGGCCGCGGGACTTGGCCTCGGAGACGAGTAGCAGCTGGGCGTACGGCGGCCGGTAGGCGCCGGACTCGATCAGCGCCGCGCCGACCGTCCGGGCCGCGTCGACCTCGGTGTCGCCGCTGCGCATGCGCGAGAACGCGAGCGCCAGGCCGTCGGCGTTGATGCGGTCGGCCTCCTTGACGTAGGCGACCTCGGCGGGCGTCTTGATCGAGCGCAGCTCCCAGAGCAGCATCGACGCATCGACGACCTCGCCGGCGCTGAGCTTCGCCTCGAGGGCGCGCAGCTCGTTCACCGGCATCGCGAGGCGCTGGTCGAAGCCGAGCTCGGCGCCGATGCGCCCCTTGTCGAGCCCGCGGGAGGCCAGCGCCGAGGCAAGATCCTCACCGCTGAAGGGCGGCGAGTACGCGACGATGTCCTGCACCCACGACGCGTCGGCGGCGTTCTCGGCGTTGACGCCGTAGAGGAACAGGAACGGCTCGCCCTCGCGCGGGAGCACCATCACGTGCGGGCGCGAGAAGTTCAGCTGGTAGTCGCGCGGCATGTGGCCGCTCAGGTAGTAGTAGTTGAGGCCGGCGCTGAAGTCGCCGGTGACCAGCAGCGCGTCCAGGCCGTCGCGCTCCATCAGCGCGCGGGCCCGCTCGCCGCGCGCGCGCAGCTCGTCCTTGTCAAACGGGGGAGTCATGGTTCCTTTTTCTGGGAGGGGGAGGAGGGCTTACGTCGTGACGACGCGACCGTCCTTGCGGGGATCGGACGCGCCGTGAAGCTCGTCTCCGTCACGCAAGATCGCCTGGGCGCCGCCGGCGCCGAAGTTGCTCAGCGGCCCCACGTCGTGGCCGCGCGAGCGCAGGCCGTCCAGGACGCCCGCGTCGAAGCCCGGCTCGACGCCGATCGCGCGGCCGTCCAGGAACCGCGCGCGCGGCGCCGCGAGCGCCTCGCCGATGCCGAGCCCGTGGTCGAGGACGTGACGCAGGATCTGCATCTGGCCCTGGGGCTGCATGAACCCGCCGACGACGCCGAGGCAGCCGTGGAACTGCGAGCCGCGCGCGAGCATCGCCGGGATGATGGTGTGGTACGGCCGCTTGCCGGGCGCCAGCCGGTTGGGGTGGGTGGGATCCAGCACGAAGCCCTTGCCCCGGTTTTGCAGCGTGATCCCGAGGCCGGGGACGCCGACGCCCGAGCCGAAGCCGGAGTAGAGGCTCTGGATCAGCGAGCAGGCGCCGCCCTCGCCGTCGACCGCGGCGACGTAGACGGTGTCGGTCGCGGGACCCGGCGCGGCGATGTCCGCCGCCGCCGCACCGATCAGCGCCCGCCGCTGCGCGAGGTGCTCCGCGCCGAGCAGGCGCTCGACGTCGACGGGCTCGATCAGCGGATCGGCCAGGTGGTCGTTGGCGTCCTGGAAGGCGAGCTTGAGCGCCTCGATCGCGGCGTGCTCCTCGGCCGCGCGATCGTCGTAGCGGGCGTCGGCGAAGATGCCCAAGGCCTCCAGCGCCACGATCCCCTGCCCGGGGGGCGGCAGCTCGAAGACGGTGACGCCGCGGAACGCGCGCGCCAGCGGCGTGACCCAGCGCGCGCCCGCGAAGTCCGCGAGGTCGCTCGCGCGCAGCGGCCCGCCCGCGCGCCGCACGGCCGCCCCGATGCGCTCGGCCGGGTCGCCGCGGTAGAACGCGTCGGCGCCGCCCTCGGCGACGAGGGCCAGCAGCTCGGCCATCGCGGGGTTGCGGAACACCTCGCCGGCACTGGGTGCGCGCCCGCCGGGCAGGAAGGTCGCGCTGGCGGCCTCGTCGGAGGCGATGTTGCGGGCGTGCATGGCCCACTCGGCGGCGATCACGGGCGTGACCGCGAAGCCGTCCTGCGCATGGCGGATCGCGGGCGCCAGAACCTCGGCGAGCCCGAGCCGGCCGTGGCGCTCCAGCAGCTTGGCCCAGGCGTCGACGGCGCCGGGCACGGTGATCGTCCATGGCCCGGTGCGGGGCATCTCGGCGTGTCCCGCAGCCCGGATCGCGTCCAGCGTCGCGGCGGCGGCCGACGGTCCCGCGCCGTCGAGCGCGTCGGGCGCCGCGGCACCGGCGGGCCAGCAGAGCGCGAAGGCGTCTCCACCGATCCCCGTGGCCCGCGGCTCGACGACGCACAGCGTGGCGGCGGCGGCGACGGCGGCATCTGCCGCCGTGCCGCCCGCCTCCAGCATCTCGACGCCGGCCTGCGCCGCGAGCGGCTGGCTGGTCGCGACCATGCCGCGGGCGACGGGCGCCCGCAGCTCGCGCGGCTGCCAGGCCACAGGGTTCGCGTGCGAGGTCGGCGTCACGGTCATCCGGCGGTCGTCGTGGCCGTCTCGGCCGCGCCGGCCTGGACCAGGTCGAACGCGATCAGCGACGAGTCGAGCGGCTTGCTCCACTCACCGATGCCGCGCCAGAACTTCTCGTTGGCCGTCCAGACCGTGGGCGTGAGCGCCGGCGTGCCCGCCTGCGGGTACATCTTGCGGCTGATGTAGACGTCGTACACGGCCGGGAACAGCGAGGCGTCGACGTCCGGCAGCGTCTTCTTGGCGAGCGCCACCCACGCGTTCTTGTCCTTGTAGGTCTCGTTGTAGCCGCGCTGCAGGTCCTTCACGAACGCGGTCAGCCGCTTGCCGTCCTTCGCGTACTGGGCGTCGGTGGTGATCCACGCGGTGCCGATGGCCTGACCCGCGCCGCCGGCCAGGTCGCTCCAGCTGCCCAGCAGGTGGTAGTTGCCCTGCTTCTTGAGCTGCGCGTAGTTGACGGACTCCAGCGAGCTCACGTCGAGGTGGTTGGCCACCATCGCCTGCGCGCGGCGCGAGGACTCGGCCAGCGAGACGAACTGGACCTTGCTCGCGATGGCCGGGACCTTCTGCTTGACGAGGTTCTTGACGAAGATCTCGGTCTGCGAGCCCGGTCCCTGGTAGCCGACCTTCTTGCCCGCCAGGTCGTTGAGCGTCGCGACGTTCGGGTTGCCGACGAGCACGTACTCGGGCGTCGTCTGCGCGGCGTAGATGATCTTGATCGGCATGCCCTTGGCGACGGCGGCGGCGGCCTGGTCGAAGTCGACGTTGCCGACGTCGATGCTCCCGCGCTGCAGCCCGGCGATCACCGCGCTGTCGTCGTTGAGCGTCTGCACCTTGGCCTTGGCGGCCTGCAGGCCGAACTGATCGGCGACGTCGTTGGGGTCCAGCGCCGACGCGTAGGCGACCTTGATCCCCTCGGTCGACACCGCCCCCGAGGAGGCCGAGGCCGAACCCGACGACGCCGTCGAGGACGACGCGTTGCTCGACCCCCCACAGGCGCTCAGCCCGATCGCGATGGCGCTGGCGGCGAGTGCGGCAATGCTCTTCTTCATGCTGTCCATTCCTTAGGCCTGCTGGCGGTAACTCTCATGCCACCGGCGCATCCAGAGACGCTCGATGAGCTGGACAGCGCTCGAGAACGAGACTCCGATGACGGTGACCACGACGACGTAGAACATGACCCGGTCCGTCCGGAAGGCGTTGGCGGAGAGCTGGATCGCTCCCCCGATGCCGGTCGCCGCGAACAACAGCTCCGCGACGACCATGCCCTTGACTGCTCGGGCGGCCCCGATGCGCAATCCGGCGAAGATGAAGGGGAGCGCGCCCGGCATGGTGACCTTGACGAAGAGCTGTCGCGGCGTGGCGCCGAACGAGCGCACCACGTCGTTGAGCATTGCGTCGGAGTTGCGCACTCCGGTGTACGTGGTGACGATGATCTCGAAGATCGAGAACAGCACGACGGCGATGACGCGCGGGGTGTTGCCGAGGCCGAACCAGACGATCAGCAGCGGAACGATCGCCGCCTCGGGGATGACGTAGCCCGCGGAGACGATCGGGTTCAGCGCGGTCGCGACGCTGCGGTAGGTCCCCATCAGGATCCCGAGCAGCACCCCGAGCACGGCGGCGATGACGAAGCCCAGCGCGATGCCCTTGGCGGTCACGCCGAGCGTCGACCAGAACGCCGACGTCGGCAGCAGGTCGACCGCGGCACGGAACACCGAGGTCGGAGGCGCCAGGAAGAAGTCGCCCTCGTGATCACCCAGCAACTGCCAGCCGACGAGGACCAGAAGGATGAACGAGATCTGGATGAGGCGCTGCCGCGACACCAGGTTGCGGCGCAGAGCGGTGCGCCGCGGCAGCAGCTCGCGGTCGACGGCGGCGGTCCTGCTCATGCGTCGAGCTCCTCTTCGCCGGCGAGGCGGTCTTCGAGGTCGCGCATCAGGCTCACCGTGCGCTCGTCGGTCAGCAGGTTGTGCCGCGAGCGCGGGCGGGGAAGGTCGATCGTCGCCTCGTGCACGATCGCTCCGGGCCCCATGACGATGACCCGGTCAGACAGCAGGATCGCCTCGTCGATCGCGTGGGTCACGAAGATCACCGTGGTCTTGGCGTGCTCCCAGATCCGCAGCAGCTCGTCCTGCATCCGCTGCCGGCTGATCGCATCGAGGTTGCCGAACGGCTCGTCCATCAGCAGGACGCGGGGGCGGACCGCGAGGGCGCGAGCCAGGCCCACGCGTTGCTGCATGCCGCCCGACAGCTCACGCGGGTAGTGGTCGCGGAACCCAGCGAGGCCGACGAGCTCGAGGTACTCCATCGCTCGCGCCTCGCGTTCGCGCTTGTCCAGGCCGGCGAGCTCGAGCGGCATGCAGACGTTCTTGATGATGGTCCGCCACGGCAGCAGGCCGGGGGACTGGAACACGGTCGCGCGATCGGTGCCGGGGCCGGTGATGGGCCGGTCGCCGACGAGCAGCTCGCCGCCGGTCGGCCGCTGCAGGCCGGCGGCGATCCGGACCACCGTGCTCTTGCCACAGCCCGACGGCCCGATGATCGACACGAACTCCTGCGGCCGGATGTCGAAGCTGACGTCGTCCAGCGCGCTGGTGCGAACGCGCTCGCGCCCGATGACGCGCTCGTAGCGCATCGACAGGCCGCGGGCGACGACGCCGCTGCCGTTGGCGGTATCTGAGCTGCTGGCGGTCGGATTCAGCATGGCTTGGGCCATATCAGGTGGAGTCCTTGAATGGTCGTTCTCACGGATTGTTGAGGGGCCGATGACGCGCGAACACCGCACGGCGCCGTATGGCCCCGCACGCGTCCAGCGACAGGGACCGGCGATCGCCGACGCGCGGCTACGCAGGGCCCTCGCCCCCACTCCCCGTGTGCAATGTGGATCAACTGGGATCCAATTGCTGGCGCATCGTATCCAGACGCCGGAGGCGAATACAAGGGTCATTCGAAAAGGCGGTGAAGTTCCGCCCGCCGGTCGAGCCGTCCTCGACCCACGGTCGGTCTCCGGTCGGGGTCGCACCGGCGCTCCCTCGCGCCGGCATCGCGCCGGGTGACCGCATGTATCGCCGCCGCTCGTCGTTGACGCCTTTCAACACCCCCGGAGGAGGCGAAGCGGACGTGCGCAATCCAAGGACGAAGATGCTGGCCGGAGTCGCGGCGCTCGCGCTGGCGCTGGCGGCAGGCGCGCCGGCGGCCGGCGCTCAGGCGCCCGCCAAGACGCGCGACGTCGTGATGGTCGGCAACAACTGGGCCGGCACGGCCGACGTCCTCGACGGGCACACGTTCCAGCGGCTGACGCGGTTCAACATCGTCCCCGACCTCCCCGAGCGGATGGCCGAGATCCAGGCCGACCCGGCGCGGCTCGCCTACTTCCTGGCGATCCGCCAGGAGATCGGGGAGGGCCACGACCAGTTCGTCGACGACATCTTCACCTCGCCGGACGGCCGGTACGCGTACGTGTCGCGGCCCAGCCTCGCCGACGTCGTCGCATTCGACCTGTCCACCAAGAAGATCGTCTGGCGCGTCCGGGTCGACGGCCAGCGCTCCGACCACATGGCGCTGTCGGCCGACGGCGCCCGGCTGCTGGTCTCGGCGTCCACCGCCCGCGTCGTCGACGTCATCGACACGGCCAAGGGCGCGATCGTGGCGCGCATCGAGTCAGGCGACTCACCGCACGAGAGCAACTTCTCCAAGGACGGCACGAAGATCTTCCACGCGAGCATCGGCACCGTGTACACGCCGCTGGACGCCCCGGAGCTCGACGCGACCAAGGGCGACCGCTGGTTCGAGGTGATCGACGCCAAGACCTACAAGGTGCTCAAGCGCCTGGACATGGGCCAGATCCTGCGCGACTACGGCTTCCCCAACATGAGCTCTGCGGTGCGGCCGATGGCGCTCTCGCCCGACGAGCGCTTCCTGTACTTCCAGGTGTCGTTCTTCCACGGCTTCGTCGAGTTCGACCTCCAGCAGGACAAGCCGACGCGCCTGGCCATGCTGCCGATCAGCGACGCGGCGCAGAACCTGCGGCGGGACGAGTACGTCCTGGACTCGGCCCATCACGGCCTGGCGATGAACCCCGCGGGCACGAAGCTGTGCGTGGCCGGGACGATGTCGGACTATGCCGCGGTCGTGGATCGCGCGACGTTCACCACCCAGATCGCCGCCAACGGCCAGAAGCCCTACTGGGCCACCAACAGCGTCGACGGCAAGTACTGCCTGGTCTCCTTCAGCGGTGACGACCGCGTCGGGGTCATCTCCTACGCTGACGCCAAGGAGGTCGCCAGCATCCCGGTCGGCGACCACCCTCAGCGCATGCGCGTCGGCCGGATGCTGGCGGCCGACCTGCCGGGCTGAGCCCGCAGCGATGGCCGGCAGCGCCGGCATGCCTGACGACCAGGCGCGCCGGTCCAGGCGGACAGGCGGTCGCGGGCGCGACGGCGCGTAGCGTCCCCCGCAGGCCATCGGCCGGATCCGGTCCACGCCGCCCGACCGCCAGAGATCACGTGCCCGGCGACGGTCCCGCCGGCCGGGCGAAGGAGGTGGACCCGCCATGTCCACGCGAGCCCGTACGACCGCCGCGACGATCATCGTGGCCCTGCTTGCCGCCGGCGCCCCGGTCACCGCTGCGAGCGCCAAGCCACGGCCCCGCGGCCATGGGCACCACCACCACCACCGGACCCGTCACCACCGACCGCCGCCGGCTCCGGCGCCACCGGCTCCGGCGCCCCAGCCACCGGCACCCCCGCCGGCGGCGGCCCAGCCCGCGCCCACCGATCTGTCGCCCACGGGACCCATGGGGCCGCTCGGCCCTGCCGGGCCCCTGGGAGCGGCGGGCAATCCGGCCGGAGCCCCGGGCCCGGTCGACCCGGGACCCGCCGGGCCGCTGGGTCCGGGCGGACCGCTGGGCCCGCATCTGCCGTAGCGCGGTCGACCGACGGGGCAGGAGCTTCATACCGTCGCTCGATGATCGGGAAGCCGCCGGCTGGTGGATTCGCACAATCCGGGTCGCCTTTCAGGTGATGGGCCCGTACCCTTGGGCGACCATGAGCCTCACCATCGGCGACACCGCACCCGACTTCACCGCCCAGACCACCGACGGAGAGATCCGCTTCCACGAGTGGATCGGCGACGGCTGGGCCGTCCTGTTCTCCCACCCGCGCGCGTTCACCCCGGTCTGCACGACCGAGCTGGGCTACATGGCGTCGATCAAGCCGGAGTTCGACCGCCGCGGCACCAAGATCATCGCCATCTCCACCGACCCGGTCGAGGGCAGCGCCGCGTGGTCGGACGACATCGCCGCGACGCAGGGCGCCGCGGTCAACTACCCGATCATCGCCGACACCGACCATGCGATCTCCAAGGCCTACGGGATGCTCGGGGCCGACGCGACCGGCGACCCGACCGCCCGCACCCCCGCTCAGAACGCGACGCTGCGCAACGTCTTCGTCGTCGGGCCGGACAAGAAGATCAAGTTGGTGCTCATCTACCCGATGACCACCGGCCGGAATTTCGACGAGGTCCTGCGCGTCCTCGACTCCCTCCAGCTGACCGCCGAGCAGCAGCTCGCCACGCCCGCCCAGTGGCGGCCCGGCGACGACGCGATCATCGCCGGCTCGGTCAGCGACGAGCAGGCCAAGGAGCGCTACCCCGACGGCTGGGAGCAGCCCCTGCCCTACATGCGGATCGTCCCCACGTCGTGACGGAGGCGCTCGCCTCCAGCCTCGTCGTCGAGCCGGCCGCCGCGGCGAGCTGGCTCGACGTGGAGCCCGGGTACCCCGATCGCTTCAGTCCCGCGTCGTCAGCGAGTCGATCGCCACGGTGATCGCGAGGATGAGCGGGGCCGGCGGAGGCGTAGGGATTCCGCGCTAGTCAGCCCACCAGTCGCGCTGGCCCTCGACGTCTTCGCGCGGAGCCTCGCCGAGGTTAGGCGCGCCGATGACGAGGATCTCGAGGCCCTCCGGCCCGGCCTCGTAGCCTCGCCACGTACCGGGCGGGACGCGCACCGCGTCCCATTCCTTGAGCTCGACGATCTCGTCGTCGACCTTCATCCGCC
>JAWVGD010000081.1:0-2729 GCA_033855515.1 Baekduia sp. | reverse complement strand
TAGACCGTGTCAAGCCCCGCACCCCCACGCTGAGTAGAGGAGCCAGTAGCGCCCGCGCCTGCTGGGGTTGCCTGGCGGCGGCGAGGGAAGCGCGCGGTCCTTGTCGCGCTGATCGAGGATGAACTCGTCCGCGACGGCCTGCGACACGGGCACGAAGGCCGGGATCACGTAGCCGCCGTGCTCCTGGGCGCTGCCGATCTGCGCCGGACGCCGGTCGGTCCAGAGCGCGAGTTGTGGCACGGCGCGCCGGTTCGGCACCGAGATCACCGGGCAGGTGGCGGGCAGGTCACGGCTGAAGGCGTGCAACTCGTCCAGGATGTGGGTCTGGGTGACCAGCGCCGCGCGCGTGTTCTTCAGTCGCGTGACCTGCGACGGGACGAAGACCACCATCAACACCACCGCCAGCGCGCCGAAGGCCATCCATCGCGTGCGCCATGGGTCCTCACGCGGCAGCTGCGTCCAGCCCGCCACGCCCGCCCCGGCGAAGATCGCCAGGATCGTCGCCGGCAGCAGCAGGTAGCGCGTGAGGATCGACAGGCCCGCGGCGGCCAGGACGCAGAAGGCGCCGACGGCGAGCAGGCCCGCGACGGCACCGAGGGCCGCCCGCGCGCGCAGGCGCCAGAGCGCGAGAACGCCGCCGACGGCCGCCGCGAGCACGACCGGCTCGCGCAGGATCTCGCCGAGGCGCCGCGGCAGCGTCGCCGGCACGTGCTGCAGGCCGGTGATCCGGCCGAGGTCCTCGGCGGTCGAGCGCGTCCCGGTCAGCGAGTGCAGCGGGTCGCCGGTGATCGCGAGGTCGCTCAGCGCCCAGAGCACCGGCGCGCCGACCACCAGCGCCACGTGCAAGGGGCGCAGCGCGCCGCCGCGCCAGAGCCACACGGCGTAGGCGCCCGCAAACAGCCAGGCTTCGGGGCGCAGCAGTCCGGCCAGCGCGATCAGCACCAGCACCGGCGTCCCGGCGCGCCGGCGCCGCGTCTCGATCAGCAGCGCGCCGAGCAGCAGGCAGATGTAGGGGAGGTCGACGTAGGCGCGGATCCCATAGCTGAGGATCGGCTCGCGCGTGAGGACGATCGCCGCCGCGACGACGCCCGCGGCCGTCCCGAACCACGCGCGGCCCAGCGCGAAGACCAACCACCCCAAGATCCCCAGCGAGAGGAACGCCAGGACCTCGAAGAGCGTCTCGCCGAACCCCGTGCCGAAGAGCGATCCGAGCGCGCCGACCAGCTCCGCCAGCGGATGCGGCGTCGGCGCGAACGCCACCGTGTAGTCCGGCGTGCGCCCGTGGATGAGGTCGTTGCCCCACAACAGCGCGTACTCGGTGTCGTAGTTGACGAACCGCGTCGGCGCGCTCGCCAGCCATACGAGCGCCGCGAGCGCGACCGAGACGGCGGCGGGGACGTACAAGGAGCGCGGCCGCATGCGGCCGCGCACGCTACTGGCCTGCATGGTTGTCATACCCGCAACTGCGCGCGCCGAGGACTGCTACCCGGCGGCGCCGTCGCCAAGTGCAGCCAGGCCGGTCAGCAGCTCGCGCGCGCTCTTGTACCCCAACTCGAGGCCGCGGACCGAGAACGACTCGTTGGGCGCGTGGAACGGGTCGTCGGGCAGGACGAAGCCGGTGACGATCGTCGGGATGCCCTTGGCGCTGAGGTCCGCGACGAACGGGATCGCGCCGCCGCTGCGCACGTAGGCCGGCGCGGTCCCGGTCGCCTTCTCGATCGCCGCGCCGGCGATCTTCAGCGCCGGGCTGTCGGCCGGGAAGTGCGCGGGCGGTGCGCTGTGACGGGAGACGACCTCCATCTCGGCGCCCTCCGGCAGCGCCTCGCGGATCAGGCGCTCCAGCTCGGCGCCCATCGCCAGGACGTCCTGGCCGGGCGCGACGCGGATCGACACGGTCGCCCGCGCGACCGCCGGGATCACCGTGCGCGTGTCGCCGGCGACGATCTGGTCGACGTCGACCGCCGTGTCGCTGCCGTTGCGCTCGACGTACTCGGCGCCGGCGCCCGGGTAGGCCGGCCGCGCGCCCGCCGCGGCGAGCGCGTCGTCGCCGGACGGCAGGCCGGCCCAGGAGGCGCGCTCCTCGTCGGTCGGCGCGGCGATCCCGACGCGCAGCTCGTCGCGGACGCGGCCGTCGGGGCCCGGGATGACGGCGGCAAGGGCCCGGTGCAGCGCGTGCAGCGCGTTGAGCGCGCTGCCGCCGTACATGCCGGAGTGCAGGTCGCGCTCGGCCGCGCGGACGTCGAAGGTCACGAGGTGGACGCCGCGCAGGCCGACGGTGACCGCCGGGCGGTCCGGGCCGACCATGCCGCTGTCGTAGACGATCGCCGCGTCGGCGCCGCGCGGGTCGTCCTTCAGCCAGGCGGAGATCGACTCGCCGCCGGCCTCCTCCTCGCCCTCGACCGCGACGCGGACGTTGACCGGCAGCGCGCCGGCCTGCGCGAGGTCGCACGCGGCGGCCAGCAGCGGCAGGAAGTTGCCCTTGTCGTCGGCGGCGCCGCGGGCGTAGATGCGGCCGTCGCGGACCTCGGGCTCGAACGGCGGGCTGGTCCAGAGGTCCAGCGGCTCGGCGCCCTGGACGTCGTAGTGGCCGTAGATCAGCACGGTGGGGGCGGCGTCGGCGTTCTCCGACGCGCGCAGCTCGCCGACGACGAGCGGGTTGCCGCCGTCGATCGTCACCAGCTCGGCCTCGCCCCCCGCGTCACGCACCTTCGCCGCGGCCCACTGCGCCG
>JAWVGD010000080.1:0-6051 GCA_033855515.1 Baekduia sp. | reverse complement strand
ATGTCGTAGTGGTCCTCGTCGAGCACGGTCCGCGCGTGCTTGAGGTCGAGGTTGTCCACGGTCGCCTTGCCCCACGGCAGCGACGCGATCCACTCCAGGTACGTGCGGATGACGCCGTGCTCGGCGGCCTGGGGCGGCAGCTGCTCGAGGCGGCGCAGCTCGCGATCGACCTGCTTGCGGACGTCCTCGGGCAGGTCGACGCCGGCGAGTTGCTCACGCAGCTCGCGCGCCTCCTCGGCGGCCTCGTCGAACTCGCCGAGCTCCTCCTGGATCGCCTTGAGCTGCTGGCGCAGCACGTACTCGCGCTGGCCCTTGTCGATCTCGGACTGGACCTGGGTCTGGATCTCGGTGCCGATCGAGATGACCTCGAGCTCGCGCGCGAGCAGCTCGGCGAGGCGGCGCAGCCGGCGCTCGACGTCGGCCTCCTCCAGCAGCGCCTGCTTCTCCTCGCTGGGCATGCGCAGCGAGCCGGCGATGAGGTGGCTGAGCGTCGACGGGTCGTCGATGTTCGCGGCGGCGAGCTGCAGCTCCTCGGGCAGGTAGGGGACCTGCTCGACGATGCGCGAGAACGTCTCCTGGACGTTGCGCGAGAGCGCGGTCATCTGCGGCGAGTCGTGGACCTCGTCGGGCAGCTCCTCGACGCGGGCGACGAGGTAGGGGTGCTCGCCGAGCCACTCGACGATCCGGACGCGCTGGGCACCCTGGACGAGGATCCGCAGCGTGCCGTCGGGCACCTTGATCATCCGCGCGACCGCGCCGACGACGCCGATGTCGTAGAGGTCGTCGGGCCCCGGCGTCTCCAGCTCCGGGTTCTTGGAGGCGACCATGACCAACAGCCGGTCGCCGGCCAGCACGTCGTTGACGAGCTGGATCGAGCGCTCCTGGCCGATGGCCAGCGGCGTCAGCGTGTCCGGCAGCGGGACGGCCTCGCGCAGCGGCAGCACCGGCAGGGTCTCGGGCAGGTGGTTGCGCACCCCGACCTCGACGGGGCGGCCCGTGCTCTCGGCACTGATCTCGATCACGTCGCCGACTCCTCGTCGGCGACCTCGATCGGCACCCGTGTCGATCGCGGCTCAGGGCGCACCAGCGGCAGCTCGATGCGCAGGATCCCGTCGCGGTAGGTGGCGCGGGCCTCGTCGGCGACGACGTCGGCGCCGAGCGGGATCACGCGCCGGAACGGGCCGAAGTCGATCTCGAGCTGCTGGTAGACGCGGCCCTCGGCGTCGGTCGGGCGGCGGTGGCCGGCGATGACGAGCTCGCGGCCCTCGATCTCCAGGCCGATCTCGTCGGGGTCGATCCCGGCGAGCTCGGCGTGGACCACCGCGCGGGGCGGATCGCCCTCGTAGAAGACGTCGACGGCGGGCGAGAAGCCACCGCGGTGGTGCGGGCCGAGGACCCCACCGCCGAAGACGTCGCCGAACAGCTCGTCCATCTCGCGGCGCATGCGCTCGAAGTTGGCGAAGAGGTCGCGCTCGGGGGGCACTGAACGACTGTACCTCCCCGGCTCTCAGACCTCGTAGACAGCGCCCTCGCGGGCAACCGACACGGGTCCGCCGAACGTGCGCTCGGCCTCCCGGCGCGCCCACAGCTCGTCCATCTCGTCGGAGAAATGCGTGATCACCAAGCGCCGTGCGCGAGCGCGATGGCCGTGGTCGCCGGCCTCGCCGGGCGTGAGGTGGCCGCGCACGCCGCCGCGCTCGGGCCGCGGCAGTGTCGCCTCGATCATGAGCAGGTCGGTGTCGCGCGCGAACTGCACGAGCTCCTCGGTCGGCGCGCTGTCGGCGCCGTAGGTGAACCGCGCCGGGCGCGCCGCGGCGCCCGCCGTCGAGCGGATGTCGATCGCGCACGTCGGCAGGAAGTGCGGGACCTCGTGGAAGCGCAGGCGCAGCGGGCCGACCTCGAGCTCCTTGGCGGGGTCGTACTCGTGCAGGTCGAAGGCGTTCTCGATGAGGTCCTCCGCGCCCCAGGATCCGACGACGCGCCGGAAGGTCTCGCGCGCGCCGCGGGGGGCGAAGAGCCGGGGGCGCGCCGGCCGGTCGGTGCCCGGCCAGCGGTCGACCGGCACCGGCTGCTGGCGCGGCGCGTAGGTCAAGGCATAGGCGTAGGGCACGAGGTCGAGGAAGTGGTCGGCGTGCAGGTGCGAGACGACCACCGCGTC
This sequence comes from Baekduia sp., assembly GCA_033855515.1. GTDB lineage: Bacteria > Actinomycetota > Thermoleophilia > Solirubrobacterales > Solirubrobacteraceae > Baekduia. Next base: position 3,893 of record JAWVGD010000080.1, on the reverse strand, counting down.
GACGGCCACGTAGTCGCGGACGGCCCGGAGCTTGGAGAACACGCCGTTGCCGCAGTCGACGAGCAGGAACGTGCCGTCCTCCTCGACCAGATAGCCGCTGCATGCTCCTCCGGCGTCCTGCCAGGAGGGCGACTTGCCCAGCACCGTGATGCGCACCCGCGACCCCTTCTCCTTGGAGTGCGGGAGCTTAGACGCCGCGTGCGACCCGGTGTGCCGGGCGGTGGGCGGCGCCTGCGTGGTCCTCAGCCACCGGGCTCGACCGCGGACCACCGTCACTCAAGTTCCGCGCGCGCTGAGCGACCCATTAGGCGATGGGGACGACCCGCTGGCGGGAGTACGCGTTCACCGACCCGCTCAGCGTGGCGGGTGGCTCTGACGCACGTCCTCCCGCGTGGCTGGCGCGGCGCGCCCTCATGGCGCTCTACGCCATCGGCGCGGTCACGCTGGGCCTGACGCTGTTGACCCCCGACAGCGACCCCTCCGATCACGCGGGGATCGCCATCGTGGCGGTCCTCATGGTGCTCGTCGCGCTGATGCTGAAGCTCTGGCGCTCGCCGCCGGCGCTCGTGCTGCTGGCCTGCTTCGCGTTCGGAGCGGTCGCGATCACCGGTCTCGTCGCGGTCGCGCGGCCGATCGCGCTGATCCCCATGTTCTACATCTGGCCGCAGACCGTGTCGGCCTACTTCCTGCAGCGGCGTGAGGTCGTGGGGATGTTCCTGCTCACCGCCGCCGGGTTCGCCGCCGCTCTGGTGGGCTGGGTGACGCCCGACGCGCGGTTGATCCAGTGGCTCAGCGTCGTGGTGGTCACCGCGGTGCTCGGCGGACTGGTTGTGCTGCTGAAGGAGGGCCTCGACACGGTCGTGCAGCGGTTGCAACTGCTCGCCACTCGCGATCCGCTGACCGGCGCGCTGAACCGCCGCGCCTTCCAGGAGGCGCTGGACGGCGCCGTCGCGCGCGCCGCCCGGGGCGCCGGCACCTGCTCGGTCGCGATCATCGACATCGACCACTTCAAGCGCATCAACGATGCCTTCGGCCACGCTGCGGGCGACCGCGCGCTGGTCCACCTGACCGAGGTGCTCGGGCTGCGGGCACGGCGCCAGGACGCGATCGGCCGGCTCGGCGGCGAGGAGTTCGCCGTGCTGCTGGACGGCACCGACGCCGCGGGCGCCGTGCGCTATGGCGAGGACCTGCGCGCGCAGCTGGCCGACGCGTCCGCGCCGGACGTCCCGCGCTTCACGGTGAGCATCGGCGTCGCCGAGCTGGCGCCCGGCGCGCACGACGCCGGAGCCATGTTGGTGGCCGCCGACCGGGCGCTCTACGCCGCCAAGGAAGGCGGGCGCGACCAGGTCGTCGGCGCCCCCGACGGCGGCGCGGTGCTCCGCTCGGCCTAGGCCACGGCGGCCAGCGCACGGCCGGCCGGCATCGCCTGCGCCGCGGCGCGGAGGGCGTCGATGACGTGGTCGATGAGCGGGTTGGCGTCGCCCACGCGCACCGCGGCCTGGATGCGCCGGGCCGGCGGCGTGCCGCGCAGCGGGCGGATCACGACGTCGCTGCGCACGTTGGACGTCGCCAGGCTCGGGATGAGCGCGACGCCGACGCCGGCGGCCGCCATCCCCTGCAGCGCCGGGTAGTCGTCGAAGGCGAGGCGGACGTCGGGCTCGAAGCCGGCGTCGCGGCAGGCGCGCAGCACGATGTTGGAGTCGGGGCACGTCCCGCCGACGTCCGGCAGCAGCCAGCCCTCCTCGGCGACCTCCTCGAGGCCGATGCTCGACCGCGCCGACAGCGGATGGTCGGCGGCCATGACGAGCATGAGCGGGTCGTCGCAGAGGTGGACGTGCTCGACGCCCGGGCGCACGCCGAGCGGCAGCAGGACCGAGTCGATGATCGTCGCGACGTCGAGGCGGTCGGCGAGCAGCTCGTCGATGGCGGGCTCGGGCTCGAGGACGCGGATCTCGAGCCGCAGGTCGGGCCGGCGCTGGCGCAGGTCGCGCGTCGCGCCCGGCAGCAGGCCGCCGGCGAGCGTCGGGAACGCGCCGATGCGGACGGTGGGGCGGCCGGCGCCGGCGGCCTCGCGCACGTCCTCCTCGGCGCGGCGCGCGGCGTCGAGCAGCGCCGCTGCGCGCGTGATGAGCAGCTCGCCCGCGGGGGTCGGGTGCACCCCGCGCGCGTCGCGCTCCAGCAGGCGCACGCCGACGGCGGCCTCGAGGCGCGAGACGTGCTGCGAGACGGCGGGCTGCGTGTAGCCGAGCGCGGCCGCCGCGTCGCTGAAGGAGCGGCGCAGCGCGACCTCCCGGAACGTCGTCAGCAGCTTCAGATCAAGCATCACGAAGCATGATGCCAGCTAGGTCAAGTCATCATTGGACTTGATCCGGCCGCTGCCGGAACATGACCGCCATGACCTCCCCCACCGTCCCCATCACCATCCGCCGGGCGACCGACGAGGACGCCCGCGCGCTCGATCGGCTGGCCCGCCTCGACAGCCAGCGGCTCCCCCGCGGTCCGCACCTGATCGCGCTGGCCGGCGACCGCTACGTCGCGGCGGTCTCGCTCATCGACGGCCGCTGGGTCGCCGACCCGTTCGTGGTCTCCGAGCCGATCGTCGCGCTGCTGCGCCGGCGCGTCACCGATCTCACCGGCCGGCCGGCCTCGCGCCGCGGGCTGCGCTTCCCGTCGGTGCTCCGCGGCCTGCACCACGCCGTCCCGCGCGGCGTCTAGAAGCTCGGGTCGCCAACGGGCCGCGGGTTTCGCCCTCGCGGGCGAACACCTGCAGGGAACCCGGCCCTCTGGGCCGGGTTCCCGTGGAGCGTGGGGTCGGTAACGGGCCGCGGGTTTCGCCCTCTGGGCGAACACCCGCAGGGAACCCGGCCCTCTGGGCCGGCGTTCCCCTAGAACGACGTGATGACCGTCCGCACGCCTTCGTGGCGATCCATCGCCGCGAAGGCGTCGTTGACCTCGTCCAGCGCGATCCGGCGCGTGACGAACGCCTCGAGGTCGAGGTCGCCGGCGAGGTAGAGGTCGACGAGCTCGGGTACGCGGTCGCGGCCCTTGGCGCCACCGAACGACGCGCCCGCGATCCGGCGGCCGGTGATCAGCAACCGCGGGACGACGTCCAGCGTCTCGCCCTTGCCCGCGACGCCCGCGACGGTGCACAGGCCCCAGCCCATGCGTGCCGCCTCGACCGCCTGGCGCATGACCTTCACGTTGCCGGTCGCCTCGAACGTGTAGTCGGCGCCGAAGCCGCCGGTCATGTCGAGGATCTGCTGCACCGCCTCCGGGCCCCCGAGGACCGTGTCGGTCGCGCCGTGCGTGCGGGCGGAGGCCAGGCGGCCCTCGTCGAGGTCGATGCACATGATGCGCTCCGCGCCGGCCAGCCGCGCGCCGGCCACCGCGCCGAGCCCGACGAGGCCCGCGCCGAAGACCGCGACCGTCGAGCCGGGCTCGACCTTGGCGACGTAGAGCGCGGCGCCGATGCCGGTCGTCGCGCCACAGGCGAGCGTCGCGACGACGTCCAATGGCGCCTCGGGGTTGATCTTGGCCAGCGCGATCGCCGGCATGACGGTGGCCTCGGCGAACGTCGAGGTCCCCATGAAGTGGCGGATCCGCTCCTCGCCGCGGTGCAGGCGCGTGGTGCCGTCGGGCAGGAACCCGAGGTTCTGCTGCTCGCGGATCGCGAGGCAGAGGTTCGTCTTCTCGCTGCGGCAGTGCAGGCACTCGCGGCACTGCGGCGAGAAGAGCGTGACGACGTGGTCGCCGACCGCCAGGTCGGCGACGCCCTCGCCGAGGGCCTCGACGACGCCGGCGCCCTCGTGCCCGAGGACCGCCGGCGCGTACCCGGACGGGTCGGCGCCCGAGGCGGTGTACATGTCGGTGTGGCACACGCCGCAGGCCGTCAG
>JAWVGD010000079.1:0-2601 GCA_033855515.1 Baekduia sp. | reverse complement strand
CGCGAGGCGACGACGGCGAAGGCCGTGCCCGGATCGCTGATCGTGATGGGCGGCGGCGCGGTCGGCGTCGAGCTGGCGCAGGCCTATGCGACGCTCGGTGCCGACGTGACGCTGCTCGAGCGCGAGGAGCGCATCCTCGTGCGCGACGAGGCGTTCGCCGCCGACCTGGTGCAGGAGGGCCTGGAGGCCTCCGGCGTGCGGATCCTGCTCGACGTCGAGGCCACGTCGGTCGCGCGCGGCGCCGACGGGCGCGTGACGGTGGAGACCGCGGGTGCCGGGACGCTCGACGCCGACGAGATCCTGGTCGCCTCGGGGCGCCGGCAGGTCACCGACACGCTGGGGCTCGAGTCGATCGGGCTCGACGTGGGCGGCGGCGACGGGCCGCCGAAGCCGATCGAGGTCGGCGAGGACCTGCGCGTGGCGGGGCACGACTGGCTGTACGTCGTCGGCGACGCCAACGGGCGCGACCTCCTGACGCACATGGGCAAGTACCAGGCGCGGGCCGCGGCCGACCTCATCTCCGGGCGCGACGCGCCGATCCGCACCCCGACCCCGCCGCCGCGCGTGACGTTCACCGAGCCGCAGGTCGCGGCGGTCGGGCACTCGCTGGAGTCCGCGCGGAAGGCGGGGCTGGACGTGCGGGCCGTCGACGTCCCGACGCAGGGGACGGCGGGCGCGAGCTTCCACGGCAAGGGCGCCGGCGGGACGTCGCGCATCGTCGTCGACGAGGCGCGCCGGGTCATCGTCGGGGCGACGTTCGTCGGGCCCGACGTGGCCGAGTGGCTGCACGCGGCGACGATCGCCGTCGTCGCCGAGGTGCCCCTCGACGTGCTGTGGCACGCCATTCCGGCGTTCCCGACGCGCAGCGAGGTCTGGCTGACCTTGTTGCAGAAGTACGGGCTGTAGGCGGCGCGGATAGGGTCCGCGCCGTCCCATGAAGATCGCCTTCCTCGTCCCGGCCTACAACGAGGCCGCCACCATCGGCGAGCTCTTGACGCGCATCGACGCGCTGGGGCTCGAGCGCCAGATCGTGGTGGTCGACGACGGCTCGACCGATGACACGGCGGCGATCGTCGCGGCCTACGCGCAGGAGCATCCGGGCGTCCTGCTCCTGCTCCAGGCCAATCGCGGCAAGGGCTCGGCGCTGCGGCACGGGATCCCGCACCTGGACGCCGACGTGGTGGTCATCCAGGACGCCGACCTCGAGTACGACCCGGCCGAGGTGCCCCACCTGGTCGATCCCATCGAGCAGGGCGTCGCCGACGTGGTCTACGGCTCGCGGCTGTCGGGCGGGCGTGCCCAGCGCGCGTACCTGTTCTGGCACCTGATGGGCAACCGGTTCCTGTCGCTGCTGACCGGCGTGCTGTTCAACACCACGTTGTCGGACATGGAGACCGGCTACAAGGCGTTCCGGACCGAGATCCTCCAGGGCCTTCCGCTGACCGAGGACCAGTTCGGGATCGAGCCGGAGATCACCGGCTGGATCTGCCGCCGGCACCTGCGGATCTACGAGGTCCCGATCTCCTACTACGGCCGCACCTACGCCGAGGGCAAGAACATCACCTGGCGCGACGGCTTCCGCGCGGTGTGGGTCCTGCTGCGGGTGCGGTTCTCGCGGGCGCAGTAGGCGCGGGGGCGCGCCGCGGCGCGTTTGGGGGCGGGGCGCGGGGGTGACTCCCGGAGCATGAGCACGCTCACGCCTTCCAACGACGTCGTCAGCCAGGCCGGCCGGGCCGCGCACGAGCTCGGCGTCGCCGCCCTGCTGGGCGGCAACCTCTTCGGCCGGCTCGCGTTGCACCCCGCCGTGGAGCGGATCAGCGACCCGCGCGAGCGCGGCGAGGTCGTCAACGCCGCGTGGCGCCGCTACGGCACGGTGAACTCCGTCGGGCTGGCTGCGCTGACCGCGGGCTGGGCGGGCGCACGCGCCGAGGAGGCCCGCGGCCCCGGCAAGCTCACGGCCCGCGAGCGCTCGCTGGCGCGGGTGAAGGACGGCCTCGTCGCGACCGTGTTCGTCACCGGCCTGCTGACCGCGATCGAGGGCGTCCGCTTCTCCAAGCAGGCGCCGGGCGGCGCGGTGCCGCTGCAGGACGGCTCGACGCCGGCCGCCTCGACGCCGCCGGCGGCCGCCCGGATGAAGCGGACGCTGAACGTCCTGGGCGCGACCGCGATCGGCGCCGAAGCCGCCCTCGTGGCGGTCAACGCCGCCCTGGCCCAGGAGAACTTCCGCTCGTCGCCGCTGCGCCGGCGGGTGCGGCGCTGGGGCTGAGGGGGCGGCGGGCGGGTCGGCCGCGAAGCTCGGCGGCTGCGGTGATGACGACGACCTCGACGTGCTCTTCGGGCCGCGGCGCTCCCCGCTCGCCGGCGCCCCGAGGTTGAGACGACGTCCGCTCTCCGGTACCGTTCGCCGCCGGATGCAGCACCTTCGCCGAGTAGCGATCGCCAGCGCCCCTTAGCGGCCCGTGAACAGCGGGTCCGGCGCCTGGCCGTCCCTGCTCGCACTCGCCCCCGGAGGTACCTGCTCATGCCGTCGCTCGCCGACGAACTGCGGACCGCGCCGACGATGTTCCGGCCGTTCCGTCCCGATCCCGTCCAGCCGCAGGC
>JAWVGD010000078.1:0-3348 GCA_033855515.1 Baekduia sp. | reverse complement strand
GGCGGCGGCCCAGGCCAGGACGTCGAGGTCGGCGTCGGTGCCGTCGCGCAGCGTGCCGCGGTGGGCCACGTCCGGCGCGTCCGGCGCGACGGCGTCGGCGGCCGGGACGAGCGCGGGGTCGACGAACAGCGCGACGCTGCCCGATTGCGTGACGATGTAGGACAGCTCCCCGCCGACCAGGTTGTAGTTGACGGGGACGTGGACGAGCCCGGCCCGCGCGCAGCCCAGGTAGAGCAACAGGTACGCGTCCGAGTTCGTGCCCAGCGCGGCGACGCGGTCGCCCTTGACGAGGCCGAGGTCGAGCAGCCGCGCCGCGACGCGCGTGGCCGCGTCGTCGAGCTCCGCGTACGTCCACGCGCGGTCGCCGAAGTGCAGCGCCGTCCGCTGCGGCCACCGGCGGGCGCTGCGGCGGATCACGTCGGCGACGGTGCTGGTCATCGGCATGCGGCAAACCTACCCGAGAGCCGGACGCCCGGGTGTCGCTCGGAGCCTCAATCTAAGAAGGGTTTCTAAGGCGCCACGGTGGAGGCGCGGACGATGAGCTCCGACGGCAGGATGCGGTTGCGCGGGCGCTTGCCCTGGAGGCGGGCGTGCAGCAGCTCGAACGCGGCCGCGCCGAGCGCCTCGGCGTCGAAGCGCACGGTGGTCAGCGGCGGGTTGGTCAACCGGGCGAGCTCGAGGTCGTCGAAGCCGACGACCGCGACGTCGCCGGGCACGTCGAGCCCCAGCTCGTGCGCGGCCGCGACCAGGCCGGCGGCGAGCAGGTCGTCGTCGCAGAGGAACGCGCTGGGGCGCCGCGGGTCCTGCAGCAGCGCGCGGCCGGCGGCGATCGAGCTGCTCGCGTCGAAGCCCGAGAAGCCCACGACCTGCTGCTCGGGGTCCTCCCCCAGCGCGCGCAGGTGCGCCGCCCAGCGTTCGTGGCGGCGCTCGAACGTCTGGCCGCCGACCGACGAGCGAAGGTAGCCGACACGGCGGTGACCGAGCTCGCGGAGGTGATCCATCGCGGCATCGGCGCCGGCCGCCGAGTCCAGGCGCACGAACGGCAGGCGCGGCCGCTCGGTCTCGACGAGCACGATCGGCGGCCCGCCCGGCGCCGTCAGCGACGGCGACGGGTCCGCGGCGAAGAAGAGGAACCCGTCGATCGTGCCGTCGCGCAGGGCCTCGACCGAGGCGCCGCCCAGGGCGTTGCCGTAGTTGTCGTCGATGAGCACGACGACGTGCCCGGCCTCCCACGCCGCCTGCTGAGCCCCGCGCAGCGTGCGACCGAAGAACGGGTGCGTGACGTCACGGACGACCAGCCCGACGGCGGCGGCCGACCCGGACCGCAGGGCGCGCGCCGCGGCGTTGGGCCGGTAGCCGAGCTCGCGGGCCGCCCGGCGGACGGCCTCGGCCGTGGTCTCCGACACACGGCCCGGCGCCTTGCCGGAGAAGACGAGCGACACGGTGGTCTGCGACACGCCGGCCAGCTTGGCGACGTCGACGCTCGTCACCTTCCGCGAGCTCCGCGAGGCGGCGCCGGTGACCTGCCGAGGGGTGCGCGACGTGCGAGCGATCCGCGGATCACAGCAGGCCGGGAGTCGACGTGCGTCGTCATACGTAGTACGCTGTTACGTATGACCCATCTCCCCTCCCGTCCCTCCGCCTCCTTCGTCGCCGGCGCGGCGGCACTGGCGCTCGTCCTCGGCGGGTCCGCCGCGGCCACGGCGCTGTCCCAGGATCACCGGCCGAGCACCGACCCGACCCGCACCGCCGTGCTCGCCGGCCCCGACGCTTCACCGACGCAGCTGAGCCGGGCGACCCGTGGTGCGCCCGGGCATACGATCGAGCTCCGCCGGGTCGGCGGGCCCTACGAGGCCCAGGCCGCCGCGGTCGCGCTCGCCGCCGAGGGCTTCGACACCGTCGTGGCCGTCGGCGCGGACGCCCGCGGCGCGGTCGGCCAGGCCGACGCCGGCGAGGTCGGCGACGGCACCCGCTGGCGCACGGCCGCCCAGTAGCCCGGCCGCGGGGCGCGGCGTGAACGGGCGAGGCCGCCCCGCGCCTGGCGCCCGGCTCAGGTCTGGGGCTCGGCGTCGAGGAACGCCGGGACGGTCGCGAGGAACCCCGCCACCACGAACGCGAGCAGGAGCACCACGCCGACCGCGTGCGCCCAGCCCGTCTCGGCCGCCGTGAGCAGCCCCAGGCCGCCGACCAGGCACGCGCCGGCCACGCGCGCCGCGAGCCCCTCGGCCACCGGCAGCGCCGGCCCCGACGGCGCGCGGCCCCACGGCTCGACCGCCGTCTCGCGCCCTTCGCCGCCGTCGTGCCCCTCGTCGTGGTCCTCCTCGACCCCCACTTGGGCGGCGTGTCCCAGGTGGCCGCCGAGCGTCAACCGCAGCAGCAGCGCCAACGACGGGAACAGGATGATCGCGCCGCCGACCACCGCGACGATCACCGCCACCAGGGTGTCGTGCGGCGCCGCCGCCTGGTCGATCGTCAGCCCGGGCAGGAATCGCGGCTGCTGCGCCAGCGCCCACCCCGCAACGATCGCGGTCACCGCCAGCGCCGCCGTGTAGCGCGCGGGCTCGAAGCGCCGGCGCACGACCAGCAGCAGCGTCACCGCACCCGCCAGCACGGACAGGATCAGCGCCGGCAGCCCGTTGCCGGCCACCAGCTCGTGGTACAGAGGATGGGCGTCTCCGTGCAGGACGACCAGGCCGGCGATCGCCAGCAGGCCCGCCACCATGCCGGAGGCCAGCGCCCGGCGGCGGTAGCCCTCTGCGATGTCGGTCACGCCGTGGCGCACCGCGTCGGCGCAGAGGTAGACCGCCGCCAGGTAGGCCGAGATGACGACGGCCAGGACGCCGATCAGGATCGACGTGGGGTTGAGCCAGCTCGACCACAGGTCCCCGGCCGCGTTGCCGTACGGCACGCGACCCGACGCGAGCGCTCCAACGCACGCGCCGAGCGCGAACGGCGCGAGCACCGAGGAGATCGCCGAGGCGGCGTCGATGCGCCGGATCTCCCGCGGGTCCGACGTCCCCGACGACAGCGCATAGGCGGCACCGCGCACGATGATCCCGAACGCCGCGATCGACAGCGGGAGCGCCAGCGTCGAGGCCATCGAGCCGAACGCCGCCGGGTAGGCCGTCCAGGTCACGGTCAGCACGAAGATCAACCACACGTGATTGGCCTCCCACACCGGCGCCATCACGTCGTGGGCGAGCGCGCGCAACCGCTCGCCCTCGCGGGTCCGGGGCGCGGAGATCTGCCACAACGCGGCGCCGAAGTCCGCACCCGCCAACACGATGTAGAACACCAGGCCGGCGAGGACGAAGAGCATCGGGATCTCGGCCAGCGACACGGCGGCTC
>JAWVGD010000077.1:0-7277 GCA_033855515.1 Baekduia sp. | reverse complement strand
AGTACGGCGGCGAGGGCGGCGACTACTACTCCTCGCTGGTCCTCGGCGAGGAGATGGTCCACGCCAACTCGGGCGGCCTGACAATGGGCGTCGCGGTCCACACCGACATGGCGATGCCCCCGATCCTCGCGTTCGGCACCGAGGAGCAGAAGCAGGAATGGGTCGTCCCGGCCATCAAGGGCGAGAAGATCCTCTGCCTGGGCATCACCGAGCCCGACGCGGGCTCCGACGTGGCGGGGATCAAGACGCGGGCGGTCCGCGACGGCGACGAGTACGTCATCAACGGCTCGAAGACCTACATCACCAACGGCCACCGCGCCGACGTGATCGTGCTCGTGACCAAGACCGACCCGGATGCCGGCTACGACGGCTTCACGCTGTTCCTCGTGCCGATGGACGCGCCCGGCGTGATCCGCGAGAAGCGCCTGGAGAAGCTCGGCATGCACGCGTCGGACACCGCGCTGCTGGCCTTCCAGGACGTCCGCGTGCCCGACTCCGCCGTCCTCGGCCAGGTGGGCAAGGGCTTCTACCACATCATGTGGGAGCTCCAGGGCGAGCGGCTGATCGGCGCCGCGGGCTGCGTGGCCGGTGCGCAGAAGGTCTTCGAGAAGACCCTGCAGTACGCCACCGAGCGCACGGCCTTCGGCCGCCAGATCGGCAAGTTCCAGGTCATCCGCCACAAGTTCGCCGAGATGGCCACCAAGATCGAGACCGCTCGCCAGCTCGTGTACATGACCGCGTGGCGCTTCCAGAACGGCGAGTACCCCGTCCGCGAGATCTCGATGGCCAAGCTTCACGCGTCGCGCATCGCCGTCGAGGTCGCCGACGAGTGCATCCAGATCCACGGCGGCGCCGGATACATGAAGGAGTACGGCGTGGAGCGGGTCTGGCGCGACATGCGCCTGAACCGCATCGGGGCGGGGACGGACGAGATCATGCTCGACGTCATCGGCCGCAGCTATGGGCTCTAGGCCCATGGCACGTCGAGTGCGGCTCGACGTCATCGGCCGCAGCTATGGGCTGTGAGCCCGGATCCGCCGTTCGGCGACGAGCACGAGGCGCTGCGGGAGTCCGTCCGCGGCTTCGTGCTCGCCGAGCTGCGCCCGCACGCGTCCGACTGGGAGGCCGCGCGACACTTCCCCGACAGCGTCTTCGGCCAGTTCGCCGGCCAGGGCCTGCTGGGGTTGAAGTACCCGGAGGCCTACGGTGGCCAGGGCGGCGACTGGCTGCACGAGGCGGTTCTGGCCGAGGAGCTGGCGTGGTGCGGCTCGGGCGGCGTGGCCGCCGGCGTCGGCGCCCACGTCAACATCGCGACGCCGCCGATCCTGACCTTCGGCACCGAGGACCAGAAGCAGCGCTATCTGGCGCCGGCCATCGCGGGCGAGAAGATCGCCGCGCTGGCCATCACCGAGCCCGACGCGGGCTCCGACGTGGCCGCGATCAAGACGCACGCGCGGCGGGTCGACGGCGGATGGGTCCTCAACGGCTCCAAGATGTTCATCACCAACGGGGTGCGCGCGCACTTCTGGGTCACGGCGGTCAAGACGACCGCCGACGGCGGGCACCACGGCCTGAGCTTCTTCCTCGTCGACCGCCAGGAAGGCGTGACGGCGTCGAAGATCGACAAGCTCGGCTGGCACTCGTCCGACACCGCGCTCATGGCCTTCGACGACGTCTTCGTCGGCGAGGAGAACCTCCTCGGCCGCGAGAACGAGGGCTTCTACCTCATCATGGCCAACTTCCAGTGGGAGCGGCTGGTGATGGCGCTCGGCGCCGTCGGCGCGATGCAGGTCGCCTACGACAAGACGGTCGCCTTCGCCAAGCAGCGCAACGCGTTCGGCAAGCCGCTGACCGGCCACCAGGTGCTCCGCCACAAGCTCGCCGACGTCGCGACGACGCTCCACACGAGCCGCGTCGTGACCTACGACGCGCTGCGGCGCTTCGTCGCCGGCCAGGACGCCGTCAAGGAGGTCACGATGGCCAAGCTCGCCACGCAGCGCGCCTGCTTCGACGTCATGGACACCTGCCTGCAGATCCACGGCGGCGCGGGCTACATGGAGGAGTACGAGATCGAGCGCATGGCGCGCGACGCCCGGCTGGGGCCGATCGGCGGCGGGACCGACGAGATCATGCGCGAGATCCTGGGCAAGGTCCTCGGGTTGTGAGTACCACGGCGCGCGTGGGATATCGGCGGGACGTCCGCGCGCTGGAGACGGTGAGCTTCGGCGAGGAGTCCAACATCCTGGGCTCGCCCTCCATCGTCGGGCGCGACGTCGTCTACACGCAGAGCGGCGTGCACAGGCTCCTGGCGGCGGAGTACATCGGCGCGACGACGATCGTGGGCCTCCTGACGCTCAGCGGTTGCGCGATCGCACAACGCAGGCCCTCCAGGACGTGCGCCCCGGACGAGGACGCCCGCGGCGGCCCGAGGTACGTTGGCCCGGGGAGCGCCGGGTCAACGGAGGAGGGTCCATCTCATGCAGCGTCTCACGCGGTCGGTCGCGCCGGTTCTCGGCGCCCTGCTGCTCGTCCTGTCGCTCACCGGCTCGGCGTTCGCGGCCGACAAGTACGTCGCCCTCGGCGACAGCTACTCCGCCGGCAACGGCGCCAACAGCACGAACCTCGACTCGGGCTGCAATCGCAACACGTACGCCTACCCGTACCTGGTGTCCCAGCAGCGCCCGAACACGGCGCTGACGTTCGTCGCCTGCTCCGGGGCGGTCACGGGCGACGTCATCAACGGCCAGGTCAACTCGGTCACCGCGGACACGAAGCTCGTGACGATCACGATCGGCGGCAACGACATCGGGTTCACGAGCCTGATCCTCGCCTGCACCACCCTGGGCTGCCAGTCGCAGATCGACAGCTCCAACGCGAAGATCGCCAACGAGCTGCCCGCCAAGCTCAACACCACCTACGCGGCGATCAAGGCGCGTGCGCCGTCGGCGACGGTCGTGGTGGTCGGCTACGCCAAGCCCTTCAACAACCGCACGTGCCTGGCGGCCACCGGCGTGTCGTTGAGCGAGGAGACCAACCTCAACGCGCTGGTCACCAACATGGACAACGTGATCAAGGCGCGCGCGCAGGCCTACGGGTTCAACTACGCCGACGTCAGCCCCGCGTGGTCGGGGCACGACATCTGCGCGAGCAACCCCTTCACCAACGGCCTGACGCTGTTCCACACGGCCGACAGCTACCACCCGACGCGCAACGGCTACGCCAACGGCGACACGCCGGCCGTGCGCGCCATCGTGGGCTGATCGCCGGCGGGCTACGTCCCTGGCCCGCAGGAGGAGGTGCTGCCCGGGCCAGACGCTGAAAGGCGTCTGGCCCGCAGTGCCAGCTCCAGCTCCAGACGGCCCTCGGCCCCGCCCATGCGCTCGCCGAGCAGCTCGCGCAGCTGGGCGATGCGGTACCGCACGGTCTGCGTGTGCACGTGGAGCTGGACGGCGGCCGGCCGGACCTCGCCCTGATGCTCCAGCCACGCCGCGAGCGTCTCGACCAGCCGCTCCTGCGCGGCGACGCCGAGCAGCTCCAGCGGCCCGAGGACGTCGGCGATGAGGCCGTCGGCCAGGACACGGTCGCCCAGGAGCAGCAGGTCGACGCGATGCTCGTCGGCGCTGATGGGCGCGGGCTCCAGCCGCCGGCCGGCCAGCGCCAGCGCCCGCACCGCCAGCCGCGCCGACTCGCCCGTCGCCGCCGGCGCCACCACGGGGCCCACGCCCGCGCGCACGCCGTGCAGCGCCCGCGCCAGCAGGGGCCGCCGGCCCGGCCCGTCCGGGTCGCCCACGACGGCCCAGCCCGTGCCCTCCACGCGCGCGACCAGCGCGTCGCGCGGCAGCCGCGACGCCACGCTTGCCACCCGCTCGTCACGGAAGGCGACCACGAGGACGGCCGCCGGGACACGCCAGCCGGCATCGGCCGCGGCGTCGGCCAGCTCGGCCGGCGACGAGGGCACGGGGCGGATGGCCAGCTCCAGCAGGCGCCGCCGCGCGTCCACGCGCTCGACCGCCGCCAGCGACTGCTCGTAGGCATAGCCCTCGACGGTCGCCGCGCACAGGCGGTCGATGTAGGCGAAGATCGCGTCGGCCAACGCGTAGAGCGTCTGCGGCTCGATCCCCGCGGCGTGCCCCGTGGCCGCCATCTGGCGCCACGCCGCCTGCGCGCCGGCACGGTAGGCGGACAGGACCGCGCCCGGCGAGCGCCCCGCGCGCTGCTCGCTGCGACCGAAGTCGAAGAACACCTCGTGGCCCGGCAGGCGCGGCGGCGGCGGGCCGGCCTCCAACAGCTCCAGGAACCCGTGCAACCCCTGACGCACGCCGTCGCGGACGTTGCGACGCCCGCCCCACCATTCCTCGAACGGGGGGACCGCCTCCGTGACGCTCGCCAGCACCTCGTCGGTCAGACGGCCGATCGTGGGACGCAGGACGTCCACGACCGATGTCCGGACCTCCTGTGTCTCCATGACCCAACTCCTCCTCCGGACCCGGGCCGAACGTATCCCACTTCGGCGCCCGCGTGGGAGAGAACTTCCCAGTACCGCTGCGAACTAGGATCCCGCGTCCTGACCGTGAAGTGATCGAGAAGGAGACGCGCATGGGAGTCCTCGACGACAAGGTGGCCATCGTCACGGGTTCGGCCCGCGGCATCGGCCGGGCGACCGCGGAGCTGCTCAGCTCGCAGGGCGCCAAGGTGGTCATCAACGATCTCGACGGCGACGTCGCGGAGCAGACCGCCTCGGAGATCGCCGGCGAGACCGCCGTGTTCGCCGGCGAACTGACCAAGGGCGACGCGCCCGACAAGCTCGTGCAGACGGCGATCGACAGCTGGGGCAAGCTCGACATCATCGTCAACAACGCGGGCTACACGCTCGACGCGCCGGTCCACAAGATGAGCGACGACTGGTGGCAGCGGATGCTCGACATCCACGTCACGGTCCCGTTCAAGGTCGTGCGCGCCGCCGCGCCGCATCTGCGCGAGCCCGCCAAGAAGGAGAAGGAGGAGGGCGTCGAGGTCTTCCGCAAGATCGTCAACGTCTCCTCGATCTCGGGCACGATGGGCAATGCGGGCCAGGCGAACTACAGCGCCGGCAAGAACGCCGTCGTGGGCCTGACCAAGACGCTGGCCAAGGAGTGGGGCCAGTTCAAGATCAACGTCAACGCGGTCGCCTTCGGCTACATCGAGACGCGCCTGACGGCCTCCAAGGACGACGAGAACCAGATGGAGATCGACGGGCAGAAGGTCCAGCTCGGCATCCCCGACCAGCTGCGCGGCATGGCCTCGATGCTCATCCCGCTCGGCCGCCCGGGCACGCCGGAGGAGGCCGCCGGCGGCGTCTTCTTCCTGGTGTCGCCGTGGAGCAACTACGTCCACGGGCAGGTCCTGAACGTCACCGGTGGGCAGTTCACCGGGATGACGACCTAGTGGGTTCGCGGTGGGCGGCACCGGGCCCGCCGGTGCCGCCCCGCCGGGCGAGGTAGCCTCGCGGGATGAAGGTCATCAGGCCCGGGGTCGCGCCGCACGAGGAGCCCCGCGGCGTGGTCGGCGGCCACGAGGTGTCGCGTGCGACGACCGGCACGGACTCCAACCTGTTCATGGGGATCTTCCGGCTGCCGGCCGGCGCGCGGTCGCGCCCCCATTACCACGCCAACTGCGAAAGCGCGTGCTACATGCTCAGTGGTCGCATGCGGATCCGCTGGGGCGACAAGCTCGAGCACGTCGTGGAGCTCGAGCGCGGCGACATGCTGTACGTGCCGCCGCACGAGACGCACGTGCTGGAGAACCCGTCGGCCGACGAGGACGCCGAGTACGTCGTCGCGCGCGACTCGCCGACCGAGGACGCGGTCGAAGTGCCGTGGGCGCCCCGATGAGGCTCCGGGTGCTGGACGGCGACTACGCCGTGTGCCGCCTGAGCGGCGAAGGGGCCGCGCCCGAGGTCCCGCCGCCCGGCAGCGGCTTCTGGTCGCTCACCGAGGTCGGCGAGGAGCGCTCGCTCGTGTGCCTGGAGGACCTCGTGCCGGCCGGCGCGGCGCGCGGGGACGACGGCGCGGTCGTCGTGCGCGGCTGGCGGATCCTCGAGGTCGCCGGGCCGCTGGAGCTCGGGCTGACCGGCGTGCTGGCCTCGCTGGCCATGCCGCTGGCCGACGCCGGCGTGCCGATCTTCCCGATCGCCACGCACGACACCGACTGGATCCTCGTCCCGGGCGTGCAGCTGGACGCCGCGGTGGCCGCGCTGCGCGCCGCGGGGCACGAGCTTGCGCACCACGACGCCCAGCGGCCCACTTGGAGCGCGGGTCCGTAACCGGCCGCGGGTTTCGCCCCCTGGGCGAACACCCGCAAGGGAACCTGGCCCTTTGGGCCAGTGTTTCCCTAGAAGCCCACGGCCTCGAACGCCGCCTCGCGGCCCGGGTCCTCCTCGAAGCGGAAGCGGTCGGGGCTGACCCCGCGGGCCTCGGCCAGCTCGAGCGCGATGCGCTGGACCGCGACCGTCAGCGCGAAGATCGACAACGGCTCGCCGAGGTCGGGCTCGGTGAACCGCACGACCCGCGCGCCGGTGGCCTCCAGCGCGACCGCGATCGCCGCCGTCCGCGCGGCCATCGGGCCGCCGCCGTCGAGCACGACCAGCGTGTCGGCGGCGTCGAGCGCGACGCTCGGCCCGTGGAAGAACTGCTCGGCCGACAGGCCCTCGGCCGCCACGTAGGCGGCCTCACGGATCTTCAGTGAGCCTTCCTGCGCAGTCCACGCGTTGGGCCCCGCCCCGATCAGCTCCACGAGCCGCGCAGGGACGTCGCCGGCCAGCGGCCCCGGACGGTCCAGCACCGCGGCGACCGCACCGGGGACGGCGGACAGGTCGCCCAGGTCGGCCCCGAGCGCCTGGGCGATCTGCGCCAGGCGCAGCAGCGCCGCAGTGTGGCTGGCGGTGTACGCGTACGACGTCTCGGCCGCGACCGTCTCGACGTCGCCGCCGGCGCCGATCGCGCTGATGTGGACGACCGCGGCGTCGGCGCCGCGCGCTCGCTCCAGGACGTCGACCGAGTAGCCCGTGTGGCCGGTGTGGCTGAGGACGATCACCCCGTCGGCGGCGGCGAAGGTCGCCCCGTAGGGCGCGAGGTCGGCCGCGTGGGCGGCCGTCGCCGCGACGCCCGCCTCGCGCAGCAACCAGGCGCCGTGCTGGGCCGCGTGCCAGCTCGTGCCCACGCCGACGAGGACGACGGGCCGGCCGCCCAGCCGCCGTGCCGCCGCCTCGGCCGGCCCGGGGTCCTCGAGGATCCGGCGCA
>JAWVGD010000076.1:0-4315 GCA_033855515.1 Baekduia sp. | reverse complement strand
CACCGCCCCCAACAACGAGCAAAACCCGCCTCACGGCGAGCTTTGCGCAACAGCCCCAAACGCGGGCCTTTTCCTTTGATCGGGGAGACAGGATTTGAACCTGCGACCGCCCGGCCCCCAGCCGGGTGCGCTACCAGACTGCGCCACTCCCCGTGGCTATGTACCTGCGAAGCGGGCGACGGGACTCGAACCCGCTCCTAGAGCTTGGAAGGCTCCCGTGCAGCCGTTGACACCTCGCCCGCAAGCCTCCGGCGATTGTACTGCTCCAGCGGGGTCAGCCGCCGGGTGCGCGCTTGCGGGTCTCGGTCGGCACGGTTCCGGCGTCGTCGGCGATGGTCGCCGGCGGCCAGGCGCCCCACCAGTTGTCGGCGGCACCGTCGAGGGTCACGGTCGTGCCGCTCAGCGCGCGGCCCAGCGGCGACGCGAGCATCGCGACCAGCCATGCGAACTCCTCCATCCGCCCCAGCCGCTGCAGCGGGACGCTCATGGCGGCCCCGCGCCAGACGACCTCGGGGTACTTGCGCAGCGACTCGGTGTCGAAGCGGCCGATGGCGGCCGCCACGACCGCGACGCCGTCCTCGCGCCACTGCGCCGCCCGCTCGCGGGTCAGGGCCTCGACGGCGGCTCGCGCCGCGCCGGTGTGCGCCATCGCCGGCATCCCGTGGTGCGGCGAGACCGTCACGTTGATCACCATGGCCGACCCGCCGGGCGCCGAGCGCAGCGCGTCGGCGGCCGCGTCGGTCATGGTCATCGTCCCCTCGACGTTGAGCCGCATGACCGCGCGCCAGCCCTTCGCGGCGATCGCCTCGGCCGGGACGAAGTACTGGCCGCCGGCGTTGTTGACGAGCACGTCCAGGCGACCGTGCCGCTCCAGCACCGCGCCGACGATCCTGTCGGCGTCGGCGCGCTCCCGGATGTCTGCGGCCACGTAGCTGCAGCCCTCCCCCAGCTCCGTCGCCGTGGCCGCCAGCACCTCCTCGCGACGCCCGGCGATCACGACCTGTGCGCCACAGGCGAGCAGCTCGGCCGCCGCCTGGCGGCCGAGGTTCGTTCCGCCGCCGGTGACGACCGCTGCCTGGCCGGCCAGCAAGCCGGGCCGGAAGATCTCCGAAGCACCAACCATTCGGCGAGGAGTCTATGGAGCCCTGTCCTTCACTGGACAGGCATGGGACGCTAGCCACGAATCTGCCGTGTCCAGCACCCTCGCCGAACGTCTCGCGGCCCGCGATGCCCAGCGCTTCGTCGGCCGTGAGCGCGAACTCGCCTCCTTCGACTCGTTGTTCGTCGAGGACCCACCCGCGCAGGTGGTGCTCGTCCACGGCCCCGGCGGGATCGGCAAGAGCACGCTGCTGCGGGAGGTCGCCCGTCGCGGGACGCGCCGGGGCTGGACCACGCGGCACGTCGAAGGCCGCGACCTCGCGCCGGTCCCGGGGGAGATCGAGTCGGCGCTCGGCGACCTGTCGGACGAGTCGCAGCCGCTCATCCTCCTCGACACCTACGAGCGCATGGCCGCCGCCGACGGCTGGCTGCGGGACCGCTTCGTGCCGTCCCTGCCGGCGCGGTCGGTGGTGATCCTCGCCGGCCGAAGCGCTCCCGAGCCCGGCTGGTTTCAGGGCGGCTGGGAGCAGATGGCGGTCGAGCTGAAGCTCGACCCGCTGCCGCCCGAGGCGGCGCTGAAGCTCGTGCAGGCCCACGGCCTGACCGACGGCGAGCTGGCCCGCCAGCTCGTCGCCTGGGCCGACGGCTCGCCGCTGGCGCTCGCGCTGGCCGCCGACGCCGTCCGCCGCGACGGCGACTCCTGGGCGCCGGAGCGCATCCACGAGCACCCCAACCTGGTCCAGGCGATCCTGCACCGCATCGCGCGCACGGAGCTCGACGGCGGCAACCTCGACGTGGCGGCAGTCGCCGCGATCGCCCGGACCTGCGACGCCCGGATGCTGCGGGCCGTCCTGCCCGACGTCGACCCCGACGAGGCCTACGCCTGGCTGCGGGAGCGGACGTTCGCCGAGGCGGTCGCCGGCGGTATCGCGCTGCACGAGACCGTCCGCCAGGCCATGCGGGCCGACCTGCGCGCCCGCGACCCCGAACGCGACCGGGAGCTGCGCCGCCGCGTCGCCGACCACCTCTTCGCCCGCGGGATGTACCGCGGCGCGCGCACGATCATCGACCTCGCCGAGTTGGTGGAGAACCCCGCGATCCGGTGGGGCTTCGGCGCCGACGGCAGCACGACGCACCGCGCCGACCTCCTGCGCCCCGAGGACACGCCCGTCGTCCGCGACCGCTTCCTCAAGGACTTCGGCAGCCACGAGTGGTGGGAGGCGACGCTCCCGATCCTCGAGCAGGCGCCCGACCGCGTCGTGACCGTCCGCGACGCGCGCGACGTGCTGTGCGGGGTGGCGATCACCGTGACGCCCGGCAACGCGCCGCCGGTCGCCGAAGCCGACATCTGCCTCGGCCCGTGGCTCGCGCACGCGCGCGCGACTCATGACGACGAGGACGTCCTGCTGTGGCGTGACTCGATCGACTTCGTCGGCTACGGCGACCTCGGCTCCCCCGTGCTGTCGATCCTCAACACCGCGGCGATCCTGCGCTCGGGCCTGACCAACCCGCGGTGGTCGTACATCCCGATCGACCCCACCAACCCCGCGGCGGTCGCCTTCGCCGAGGCGGTCAACACCACGCGCTTGACCGAGCTCGACGTCTACGTCGGCGACCGAGTCGTCCAATGCCACCATGTCGATCACAGCGACAGCGGGCTGCTCGGCGGCATGCGCGCCGCGGTGTATGGCGAGCTCGGACTCGGCGCGCCCAGCGGGTTCGGCGACTCGCCCGGCGACGGCGCGGGGCCGCAGGCGCCGATCACCGTCGGGGTCGTGCGCGACGCGCTGCGCAGCCTCGATCACCCGCTGGAGCTCGCGGCGAGCCCGCTCGCGCGCGGTGCGGGCACCGAGGAGCGCGCCGCCTCCGTGCGCGCCGAGATCGAGGACGCGGTGGTCAACGGCTTCGGCGACTCGCCCGTCGAGCAGCTGCTGCGGCGCGTGATCCAGCGCGGCTACCTGGACCCGAGCGGCAGCCACGAGCTCGCCGCCGACGAGCTGCACGTCAGCCGCGCGACGTACTTCCGGCGCCTGCGCGCCGCGTCCCAGCGCGTCGCCGACTACCTCATCACCAAGCACCGCTGATCGTCCAGTTGCGCCCCTGGGCGCGAACCGTTCGGGCCCGTACACTGCCCGCGGCGGCCCGGACGGCCGCCGTCTCGTCATGACGTTGGACGTCGCACATGCGGAGTACGCGGGTGGCGGACCGGGATTCGCCCGCGTCTGCCTGACCGGCCATGCCCGCGGCGAGGCGCCCTGCCGGCTCGCGCCGCCCACGCTGCTGATCGCCGACGGCCCCGCGTGGCGCCGCCTCGCCCCGGTGCCGGGCACGCCGTTGCTGGCCTCCGGACCGGACGCCCCGGCGTTCATGGTGGCCTACGAGGTCCCGCTCCACCTCACGACGGGCGACGGCGCGTGGTGGTTGGAGCCCGGACCGGTGGTGCTCGACGGACTCGTCGAGGAGCTGACGGCCCGCGTCGCGGCGCTGCAGGCCGAGGTGGCGGCGCTGCGTGCGCGCGAGGCGCGCCCGGCGCCCGAGGCCGACGGCGCGTCCGCGTCGGCGGTCACCGAGCCCGCCGCACCCACCGGCGCCGAGCCCGCCCCGGCGCGCGACGCCGTCGCCGTTCCGCGGCCCCGCACGGGCCTGCGCGGGCTGCGCCCGACGCTGCCCGCGCTGCTGATCGTCACCGGCGCCCTGGCCGTGGGCGACGCGGTCGCGACCGTCGTCTGGCAGGAGCCTGTCTCGGCGCTGTGGGCCAGCCGCCAGCAGCACGCGCTCAGCGACGACCTGCGGCGCCTGGACCAGCAGTACGCCGCACCGTATGCCGGCGCGGGACCGCCGATCACCGCGGGCGCCACCGCCGCGACGGTCGCGCCCACCGCCCAGCAACGGATGCGCGCGCTGGCCCGCACGCTGGAGCGCCAGGCCGCCGGCGGCCACGCGATCGGCGAGCTGCGCATCCCGCGCCTGGATGCCCGCTACGTCGTCGTGCAGGGCACCAGCGGCGAGAGCCTGCGCCGCGGCCCCGGCCACTACTCCGGCACGGCGCTGCCCGGCCAGCCCGGGACCGTCGGGATCGCAGGACACCGTACGACCTACGGCGCCCCGTTCCGCCACCTCGATGCCCTGCACCGCGGCGACGCGATCACCGTCGCGATGCCCTACGGCACGTTCGTCTACCGCGTCGAGGGCACGCGGATCGTGCGGCCCGAAGACG
>JAWVGD010000075.1:0-4844 GCA_033855515.1 Baekduia sp. | reverse complement strand
TGGCTGCCGGCCGAGCACGAGTACCGCGGGATGCACCATGCCGACGTCTCGCGCGCGCATGCCGCGGGCCTGCGCTGCCGGCCGCTCACCGAAACCGTCGCCGACACGTGGGCCTGGCTGCTCAGCGTCGGCAAGGCCCCGGCGCGGCGCAGCGACCTGCCGGCGCCCGGGCTGGACCCGGCCCGCGAGCGCGCGGCGCTGGCCGCCTGGCACGCGTGCGCCTGTGGCCGCGCCCGCCCCGCCCGCCGCCAGCCCGTGCGGCGCTGCCGCGCTAGCGGCCGACCGTGCCGCGGAACATCACGCCGGCGATGACCGCGACGATGGCGGCGAGCAGGAAGATGCCGAAGCCCATCACGCCGATGAGCGCGAGCACGAAGGTGACGGCCGCGACGGCGGCCGCGGTGCCCCCGACGACCACCAGCTGGAAGGCGCGGCGCTCGCGGGCGCTGCGGGAGACGCGGTTGCCGGGACGGCGGGACAGGTTGCTCATGTGCCCACAGGATGACACCCGCGCGCCGGGGGCACCAGCGCGGACGGCAGGCCGTCCGGAGCGCATCCCGCGCGTGCGGCATGCTGCGGTCCCGTGACCGCCCACGCTGCCCACATCCCGCTGTGGATCGACCTCGCCGCCGTCGCGGTCGGCGGCATGCAGGGCGGCGCGTTCGCGACGCTGGCCAAGGACGAGCGCAACGACTTCGACCTCCTCGGCGTCGCGGTGTTCGCCATCGTCGTCGGGCTCGGCGGCGGCATCGTCCGCGACATCATGCTCGGGCAGGTCCCGGCGGCCCTGCAGGACGACAAGTACCTGGCCGTGGCGCTGGCGGCAGGCCTGGTCGGCATGCTCGCCTCCGAGGCGATCCCGCGCCTCGGCTGGGCCTGGGACGGTCTGGATGCCGCGGTCGTCGGCCTCTTCGTCGTCGTCGGCGCGCTCAAGACGCAGGACGCCGGCCTGACTGCCGGGGCGACGATCCTCCTCGGCACGATCACCGGCGTCGGCGGCAGCGTCCTGCGCGACGTGCTCGCCCAGCAGCCCGTCCACCTCGTCCAGCGCAGCACGCCCTACGCGCTCGTGGCGATCCTCGGCGCGGCGACCTTCGTCGTCCTCGAGGCGCTCGGCGTCTCCGACGCCGGCTCGGCCACGGCCTGCCTCGCGGTCGTCTTCGTGGTCCGGATCGCCGCGCTGGCACGGGGCTGGCAGAGCCCGGCGCCGGTCGTCGGCAGCACCTGGCGCCGCAGCCCGCGGGCGTAGCGCGCGACCGAACCGGCGCCGGCCGGCTACACCGACCGTAGGAAGGTCAGCACCGCCAGCACCCGGCGATGGTCGTCGTCGGTGGCCGACAGGTCGAGCTTGCCGAAGATGTTCGTCACGTGCTTCTCCACCGCGCCGGGCGTCACGACCATGTGCCGGGCGATCGCGGCGTTCGTGCGGCCTTCGGCCATGAGTTCGAGCACCTCGCGCTCGCGCGGCGTCAGCGACGCCAGCGCGTCGTCGCCCGAGCCGCCGCCGCGTCCCCGCACGAGCTCGGAGACGACCTCGCGGTCCAGCGCGGTCCCGCCGGCGGCGACCCGCTGGACGGCCTCCATGAACGACCGCACCTCCGCGACGCGCTCCTTGAGCAGGTATCCGACGCCGCCCTCGCCGGACTCGAGCAGCTCGGCCGTGTAGATCGGCTCGACGTACTGCGACAGGATGAGGACGCCGAGTCCGGGCTGGCGGCGCCGGGCCTCGATCGCCGCGCGCAGCCCCTCGTCGGTGAACGTCGGCGGCAGCCGGACGTCGACGACGGCCAGGTCGGGCTTGTGGCCCGCGACGATCCGCAGCAGCCCTTCGGCGTCCTCGGCCTGGGCGACCACGTCGACGTCGTTCTCGCGCAGCAGCGCCACGATCCCCTCCCGCAGCAGCGCGAGATCCTCGACGATCACCGCCCGCACGGCAGCACCGCCCGGATCGTCGTCCCCGCGTCGGGGATGCTCACGACCGTGAGCGTCCCGTCCAGGGCCTCCACGCGGCTGCGCAGGCCGCTCAGCCCGCTGCCCTCGGCATCGGCGCCGCCCGGCCCTTGGTCGGTGATCTCGATCACGAGGCGCCCATCCTCCTCGGCGAGCCGGACGTGCGACGGCGCACGACCGGCGTGCTTGGCGACGTTGGTGAGCCCTTCGGCGACGACGAAGTAGGCCGCAGCCTCCACCACCGGGACCGGGCGCACCGTGATGTCGGCCTCGACGGTCACCGGCGTCGCCGCCCGCTTGCCGAGCGCCTCGACGGCCGCCGCCAGCCCACGGTCGGCCAGGACCGGCGGCGCGATGCCCCGCGCCAGGTCGCGCAGCTCGCCGATCGCCGCGCTGGCCTCTTCGCGCGCCCGCCGCACGAGCGCGGCCTCCTCCGGACGGTCCGAGAGGCGCTCCTCGGTGCGCCCGAGCAGCAGGCTCAGCGCGACCAGGCGCGCCTGGGCGCCGTCGTGGAGGTCGCGCTCGATGCGCCGCAGCTCGGCGGCCTGCACGTCGAGCGCGCCTTGCCGCGTCCGCGTCAGCTGCCCGACGCGCTCCTGCAGCTCGGCCTCGCGCTCGGTGCCCGGCAGGCGGTCGGAATAGGCGATGAGCGCGTGGACGGTGACCAGGACGGCCAGGACCAGCACGGGCCACATCGGCCAGAACGCGCCGCCGCCGGCCAGCGCCCAGACGATGATCACCACGCCGCCGACCAGCGCGCTGACCGCCCCGTGCAGCGTCAGGGCGTGCCGGGCGCTCGTGGGCCGCGACAGGCCGTGGCGGATGATCACGTGAACGGCGACCGGGATCGCGATCCCCAGCCACACCCACTGCGGCCAGAAGTAGCCGGCGCCCGTGGTCCCCCAGATGATCGTGCAGACCAGCCCGACGAGCGCCGTCAGCGCGATGTGCAGGGGCAGCGCGTTGCCTGCCGGGCTCGGCGGAACGGGCGCCGCGGCGATCGGCGGCGCGGGCGGCTCGGTGTGGGTCTGGGTCGGGGTCGGGCTAGCGTCCATGGCGGGACTCCACGGTCGCGACCGTGTCCGGGCCATGATCCCATCGCGTGCGGTCGATCGCCGCCGCCAGGCGTCGCGGTGTACGGGCACGTGCGGTCATGGCGCCATCGTCGCCGCCCTCCGCGGCGATGGCGCGGGGGCGCGGCCCCGGCCTTGCCGCGCGGGCCCCCGCTCGCTCGGTCGGGCTATCCCCCGCCCGCGTCGACGCGCTGTCGGCATCAACACGCTGTAAAGAAGATGTTCAGGCGATGTTCAGACCCCAGCGACGATCCTCACCGGCACGCGGATGGATCTCTCCCTACTGCAGCACATCAACAACTTCTTCGCCGGCCACGACGCCGTCGAGGATCCGCTGGTCGCCTACGCGAACGCCTCCGAGCTCCTGTTCCTGGGCATGCTCGTGGTCGCGTTCATCGTGGCGGCCGGCGACCGCCGTCGCGACATCCGCCGCGCCGTGGTCGCCGCCGGCCTCAGCGCCGGGCTGGGCCTGGCGATCGCGCAGGTCGTCTCGCGCCTGGTCGACCGGCCGCGCCCGTTCGTCAGCCACCCGCACGCAGTCCACCTGTTCGCCCAGCATGCGGCCGACGCGGGCTTTCCGAGCGACCACACGACCGCGGCGTTCGCGATCGGCATCGCGCTCGTGCTCCGCTTCCGGACCTGGGGCGCCGTCGTTCTGGTGCTCGGCACGCTGCTGGCCATCACCCGCGTGGGCATGGCCATCCACTACCCCACCGACGTCCTCGGCGGTGCGGTGATCGGCACGCTGGCGGCCGTCATCCTGTGGCTCCCGCCCATCCGGGCCCAGCTGCACCGGCTGGCCGACGCCGCCGGCGCCGTGCTCGACGCGATCCTGCGCGGCACCCTCGGGCGCGTCGCGCCCTCGCGCTCCTAGTGTCCTAGAAGAACACTGGCCCAGAGGGCCAGGTTCTCTTGCGGGTGGTCGCCCAGGGGGCGAAACCCGCGGCCGATTACGGACCCCACGCTCCTGGCGCGCGGCGCTGGACAACCCGCACTGCGCGCGTGCGCCAGACGGGGGCCGCGCCGCCCGGTACGGTCCGCGCCGTATGCCGCGCCCCTGGCCCACCACCCCGCCGACCGCCGCCCACCGCAGCGCCTACGCCGACGCCCAGACGGTTCCGTTCTGGCTCGACGACCTCCCCGCCCGCGAGAGCGACCCGCCGCTGCAGGGCGTCGCGGCGGCCGACCTGTGCATCGTCGGCGGCGGCTTCACCGGCCTCTGGGCGGCGCTGCACGCCAAGGCCGACCACCCGTCGCGCGACGTCGTGGTCCTCGAGGCCGACCGGATCGGCTCGGGCGCCAGCGGGCGCAACGGCGGGTTCCTGATCGCCTCGCTCACCCACGGGCTCGCGAACGGCCTGGCGCGCTTCCCGGACGAGATGGAGGCGCTCGAGCGCCTGGCCATGGAGAACTTCGCGGGCCTCAAGGCCGACCTCGTCCACCACGGCATCGACGCGCAGTTCGAGGAGTCCGGCGAGCTGGGCGCGCTGCTGGAGGAGCACGAGGTCGCGGCGGCCGAGGAGCAGGCCGAGGCGATGCGGCGCTTCGGCCACGAGGTCGACGTGCTCGACGCAGAGGCGATGCACGACGAGATCGTCTCCCCCACCTACCTCGGTGGCATCTGGACCCGCACCGGCGCGGGCCTCGTTCACCCCGGGCGGCTGATCGCCGGCCTGCGCGAGACGGCGCTCGCGCTCGGCGTGCGGATCCACGAGCACTCGCCGGCGCGCGGCCTGTCGCGCGACGGCGACGCGGTCACGGTCCCGACGCCGGGCGGCGCGATCCGCGCCCGCCGCGTCCTGCTGGCCACGAGCGCCTATC
>JAWVGD010000074.1:0-2675 GCA_033855515.1 Baekduia sp. | reverse complement strand
TGGTCGGCCTGTTCGGGTTCGTCGTGCTCGTCACCCACGGCGCCACCTTCCTCGCCGCGCGCGCCGGCCCGGCGCTGGCGCAGCGGGCAGGGCGCGTGGCCCGCAGGTTCGGGTGTGCGGAGCTGCTGCTCGTGGCCGCGCTGGGCTACCCGACCTACATGGTGCGCAACGGGATGATCACGAGCTTCGGCGATCATCCGTGGCGGCTGGTCTTCCCGGTGCTCGCCCTCGCCGGCCTCGGCGCCCAGCAGGTCTTCCAGCACCGCCGCTCTTGGGGTCGGGCGTTCTTCGCCTCGGCGGCTTTCATCGTCGGCATGCTCGCGACGACGGCCGCCGGGCTCTACCCCAACATCCTTCCCGCGCGCCACGGTCGGCCCTACGGCCTCACCATCCACAACGCCGCGTCGAACCACCACGCGCTCACGGTGGGCCTGCGGTGGTGGTCGCTGGGGATCGTCCTGGCGATCGGCTACTTCATCGTCGCGTCGCGGTTCCTGTTCGGGCGGCCGCGCGCGCCGGGCACCGGGACGTCCTAGTCTAGGCCTCGGCGAGCACCGGCTCGTAGTCGCGAGGGAGCTGGGCGAGGAGGTCGGAGATCTCCTTCTCGGACACCGCCTCGCGCAGCGTGAGGAAGACCGCCCGCGCGTGGTCGGGCGCGTCGGCGGGGGCGACGTCCTCGCGCTCGGCGATGCGGCGCAGGAACTCGTCCAAGGACATGCGCTGGGCGTGGCCGTCGCTCTCCGCGTCACCCGCCTCGAGCGCCGCGCCCAGCTCGGGCGCCAGCTCGGCGGCGAGATCCTCGACCTCGCCGTGGGCGATGCGCTCGCCGAGCGTCTCCAGCACCGCTTCGGCGACCCGCCGGGCGGTGGGCACGTCGGTCCCGGCACGGTCGGCCACGCGGCGCAGGAAGTCGTCCAGCGGCAGCGGCTCGGCCGCGTGCGGGACCTCGGGACGGCGGGCCTTGACCATCGGCGCGGTCAGCGTCAGGTAGTCCTTGGACAGCTCGGACTCCATCTGCTGCAGCTCGCGCTCGTCGACGAACCGCTGCAGCGCGTCGAAGACGGCGCGTACGTGGAGCTCGGCGGCGTCGAGGTCGTCGACGCCCTCGCGCTCGGCGACGCGCCGGATGAACTCGGTCGCGCTGAAGCCGTCGGCGTCGGTGTCGGTCTCGAGGTATCTGCGCAGCTCCTCGGGAAGCTGTGCGGCGATGTCGCGTGCGCCCCCGGCCGACAGGCGCTCGGCGAGCGTGGTGAGCGTCGCCTCGGTCGCCCGCTGCGCCTCGTGCCAGGAAATCCGGGCCATCTCCTGGACGGTCGAGATGAACCGCTCGTGGTCGGCGGCGCTCACGGGGAATGCTGCGTCAGGGAGCTCACATCAAGCTGCAGTACGCCGGCGGGCCGATGCGTCAAGGCGCGCACGCCCCCGGGGCGCGCCGCCGTCTAGGCGGACACGGCCGTGCCGAGCGAGTCCGCGCCCATGATCTTGGGTGCCCCGTCTTCGTAGAAGACGTCGAGGTCGGTGATCGTGAAGCCCGAGGCGGTGAGGAGGCCGGCGATCGGCCGGGTGAGGTGACAGCCGCCGAACAGTCGCTTCTGGATCGGCTCGACGCGATGCTGCCAGCGACGGACCTGCTCGTCGGGGGCCAGCCCGTGCTCGACGAAGTGCAACGTCCCTCCGGGCTTGAGCACGCGCCGCACTTCGCCCAGGGCCGCCGCGACGTCCGGAATCGTGCACATCGTCCACGTCGACAGCGCGGAGTCGAAGCTGTTGTCGTCGAAGGGCAGGGACTGCCCATCGAGACCCGACCGCCGGACCGCGACGCTCGTCCGCTCGAGGCGTTCCCGGGCCAGCTTCCACCCGACGTCGGCCGGCTCGATCGCGGCGACCGACGTGACCGCCGCGGGGTAGAAGGGGACGTTGAGCCCGGAGCCGAAGCCGATCTCGACCACGTCGCCCGTGAGGTTGTCGCAGACCCGGCGCCGAAGCGGGTCGTTCACCTTCATGCCGCACGCCACGTCGATGATGCGCGGGAGGATGTGCTCGCCATAGAGTCCCATGACATCGTGAAGCCTACCGACGAGGAGCCGGCCGGCCCTTCGGTGGGAGCCGGCCGCGCTCCTCCGGCCGTCAGGAGCCGTGGTGCGCGCCGTGGACGTCGATCCGCAGGACTTCGCCGCCTCCCGCCGACATCGTCTTGTTGGTGACGTACAGCGCGCCGTCGTTGCCGACGGTGATGCCGCCCGGCGCCGTCAACGTGCCCGGCGGCAGATCCAGCAGCGTCTTGTCGCCGTCGCGGTCCACGGAGTAGATCGCGCCGTCGGTCGCCCCGCCGAGCAGGCTGTCGTGGTCCCCAGACCTGCGCGCACAGCGGTCCGCGCAGAGCGTCGCGCGGGAACCGGATGCACCCCGAAGTGGATGGCAGCCGGCGGCGCACGCCCGCGGCCGTCGCGCGAAGCTCGTGACGGCGCCCGAACGGCCTATAGCCGGGAACATGTCCGCCGTAGGCATGTCCTCTCCGGCCGCATGGGTCCTCCGCAGCCTCATGGACCACCCGCACCTGCGGACCATCGACGCCATCGTCGCAGGCCCGGCCGCACCCGAGCGGGCCGATGCCCAGCAGGTCGCCGACGGCCTCCAGGAGCTGCAGGACCGCGGCCTCGCGGTCGAGGAGCCGG
>JAWVGD010000073.1:0-7700 GCA_033855515.1 Baekduia sp. | reverse complement strand
AATGTCCATGGACGCTCCCGGTCTGCGTGGCACCCGGGGTGGTAGGCCCGCAGGGCTCGCCACAAGGGCCGGCGTCCGCCTCGCCGGCAACCACGTCGATGACGGCCCCGGGCCGTCAGTCGCCCAGCTCGTCGGGCACGAGCGTCACGGTGTGCTCGCGGCCGTCGCGCAGGACGGTGACCTGCAGCGGCTGGCCGATGCGCTCTGCGACCATGAGGCGCTGCAGGTCGGTGGCGTCCCCGACCGAGGCGCCGTCGAGGGCGAGCACCAGGTCGCCCGGCCGGACGCCCGCCCGCGCGGCCGCGCCGTCCTCGATGACCTCGACGACCTCGATCGCGCGGCGGCGCCCGAGGCGGGCGGCGATCGGCGGAGGCAGCGGACGGGGCGCGACGGCGACCCCGAGCTGGGCGCGGCGAACGCACCCGTCGCGGATCAGCGCGGCGATGATCCTGCGCGTCGCCGAGTTGATCGGCACGGCCAGACCGAGGCCGAACCCGGCCACGGCGGTGTTGACGCCGACCACGCGACGTGCGCTGTCGACCAGGGCGCCGCCGGAGTTGCCGGGGTTGAGCGCGGCGTCGGTCTGGATGACGTTCACGACGAGCCGCCGGGGCCCGCCGCGCCGGCCCATCGGCAGCGAGCGGCCCAGGCCGCTGACCACGCCCGCGGTGACCGAGCTGGAGAAGCCCTGGGGGTTGCCGATCGCGACGACGAGCTGGCCGACGCGCAGCTGCTCCGCGTCGCCGAGCAGCGCCGGCCGGAGGTCGCCCGCGTCGGCGCGCAGCACGGCCAGGTCCGAGAGCGGATCCGCGCCGACGACGGAGATCTTGGTCTCCCGCCCGTCGCCGAAGCTCGCCGTCCCGTCGGTGGCGTCCTGGACGACATGGGCCGCGGTCAGCAGGTAGCCGTCCGGCGCGAGGACGACGGCGCTGCCGGCGCCGATGCCGTCGCCGCGGCGCGTGTGGCGCACGACCTGGAGGTTCGCCACGCTGGCGGCCAGGTGCTCGGCGACGTCGACGACCGTCCGGGAGTACGCGTCCATCGCGGACTCCGCGTCAGCCGAGGGCCGCTGCAGCTCGGGGAGGTCGGGGGGCTGGGCGGTGTCGACGGTCATGGCCGGTCCTCGCTGGCGGATCCGTCGAAGCGGACGGTGAGCTTGCGTGGGTCGGCGCCGCGGAGCACGGCCACGCCGAGCTCGGTCTCGGCGCTGCGAACCGCGCGGTCCAGGTCGCCGATGCTGCGCACCGGTCCGCCGTCGACAGCGACGACGAGATCACCCTGCGCGAGGCCGCCCTGGTCGGCCGCGCTGCCGGGCTTGACGCGCAGCACCAGCACGCCGGGGTCCTGCGAGAGGCCGACCGCGCGGCGCATGCGTGCCGCGACGGCCGAGGGCGCCACGGCCACGCCGAGCCGCGGGGCAAGGCGCTCGTCGGGCTCGAAGAACGCCAGCCACGCCGGCAGATGCTCCGACAGCGCGGCGCGGGCCTCGGGCGCGAGGGCCGCGGCGAGCCGCTCGGCGCGCTCGTCGTAGGTGGGCCGGGCCGCCTCGATGAGGTCGAGGCCGGCGGGGGTGAGCGTCACCGTGACGTTGCGGCGGTTGTCGGGATCGCGTTCGCGGGCGATGAGGCCGGCGTGCTCGAGGCGGCCGAGTCGCACGCTCATGGTCCCCGACGTGCGGCGGACCTTGGCCACGAGGGCACGCTGGTTGAGCGTCTGGCCGGGCGCGGTCTGCAACGCCGCGAGGACGTTGAAGCTCGGGCGGCTCAGGCGGTGCTCGGCCAGCGCTTCCTCGAGCTCGGTCTCGATGTGCGCCGCAACGCTGATCGTGGTCTCCAGCAGGTCGGCTGCGGACAAGTCCTTGGGCATATCGCTTCTCTCCATCGCTTCGATCGAAGCAATGTATCAGAGCGTACGGTGCGAGCGCCACGCACCTCACCTATCGGGTCGTGCGGTAGGAGGTCGGCGACCTCGGCCCCGGGGCGGCCAGCAGGCGGCCGCTCGCCGCGCCGCGCAGGGTCCTGGTGCCGACCACGAGCCAGGCGCCCAGGAGGAAGGCGTAGAGGACCATGGCGATCCACGCCAGGGCGCTCGAGCCGGTGTGGACGGCGAGCAGGCTGATGCCGGTGACCGTGGTGCCGACCGGGAACGTGAAGCTCCACCACGTGAGGCTGAACGGCAGGCCGCTTCGGGCGGTGCGAACGGTGATCGCGGCGGCGAGGGCCAGCCAGAGCATCGCGAAGCCGAAGACCGGAACGCCGTAGACGACGCCGAACGCCTGCAGGGCCTCGCCGTACGGCGCGGGGACCACGCTCGGCGCGACGCCGGCGAGCAGGTTGGTGGCGGTGATCGACTGGCCCAGCGGGCCGAGGACGATCCACAGCGTCGGGACCAGGTGCGCCGGCCCGGCGCCGTGGTGGATCAGGCGGCTCCACAGCAGCGCGATGACGATGACCGAGGCCAGGAGGCTGAGGCCGAACAGGGCGTAGCACGCCACGAGCAGATCCACTTGTGCCTGGCCCGCGGGCAGGTGGCCGATCAGGGCGGCGCCGGTCGCGGCGGAGACCATCGGCGGGACGACCGGCATGAGCCAGCCGCCGAAGGCGCTGTCGGGACCGAGCGCGTGGCGGGTGACCATGAGGTAGGGCACCGCCACGGCGGCGGCCAGGCCCGTGAGCGTGCCCGCCGTCCACAGGACCGCATCCACGGCGATCGCCGCGGGCATGCCGATCAGGTGATGGCCGGCCAGCAGCGCGCCGGCGCCGACGGTCAGCATCGCCATCGGCGGAGCGCCGTAGAAGGGCGCCATCGCCGGGTTGCGGGCGTGGGCGCGGGCCTCGGCGGGATGGCGGACCCAGTGCGCGACGGTCGCGGCGGTCAAGAGCATCAACATCGTGGCGGCCAGGGCCCACGCGCCGATCGCCACCGTGTCGAGCCCCGGGACGCGGCGGGGCAGCAGCGCGGCGGCGTTGGCCACGATGCCCGTGCCCATCACGGACGCAAACCAGTTGGGCCCGAGGTGGCGCACGGCGTCGCGGCGATCGTCCAGCGCGCCGAGCAGCCGGTGTGGCCGCTGCACGGCGACGTCGCCCTGCGAGCGCGGGGAGACGAGCGGCGGGACGAGCGTGGCCATGGCTCCCAGGATGCGGCGGCGGGCTCGGAAGTCCCAGTCGGATGTGGCGGCGATCGTTTCCGATCTGGAACGTCAGGCGCCGGCGGCCGGGTCGCCTCAGCTCTGCGAGGTCACGAGCGGGGGCGACGACGAGACGGAGGTCGAGCCTGATCCGGAGGTCGACGACGTGCCGTTCGACGAGGACCCGGACGAGCTCGACGACGTGGCGGTGCTCGTCGTGCCCGCGGTGCCCGTCGTCGTGGTCTGCGACACGACCGCGGCGCCGCCGTTGCCGAGCACCGGATCGTGGCCGTCGCGCATCTGGAGGTAGACGCCGCCCCAGAGCGCCATGAACGCGGCGCTGGTGGCGGCGGCGACGGTGCGGCGGATCCGCCGGACGCGCTGGCGACGCGACGAGGGCGGAGGAGGGGCGGGGGTGGTCATGATGGTGTCCTTGGCGGTCGGAGGGCTCAGGCGGTGCGGCCGGCCACCGGCGCCCGGCGCCGGGTCACGGGCCGGCGGACGCCGGCGAGGCGGGCGGTCAGGAGCACCAGGGCGGGGACGACGGCGACGGCGATCAGCACCAGGAACCAGGTCGTCCCGGAGTCGGTGCCCTCGCCGAGCGAGTGCGCCAGGCCCAGGAGCCAGGCCAGCGCCGTGAAGCGGTGTGCCGTGCGCCAGCGCGCCTGCCCGATGCGCGTGCGGAAGTAGTACGACACGCCGAGCAGCACGAGGCTCCATCCGGCGATGATGCCGAGCGTCGTCCAGACCCGGTGGTAGCCGAAGGCGAACGGCACCAGAATCTGCGCCAGCGTCGGATGCAGGAACGAGTCGGCGAGCAGCGAGAAGGCGTGGACGGCGATCGCGACCATGGTGGCGATCGAGACCACCTCGTGCAGCGCCCGCAGATCGCCGGCACGCCGGCCGCGCACCAGGCGGGTGCCCATCAGCAGCCCGGCGCTGACGCCGATGCTGGCGAGCAGGAGCGCGGTCACGCCCGCGGCACGGCTCGTGATCCAGAACAGGTGGTCGGTCGGCGCGATCATCGCTGCACGAGCATGCGACCCGCCGCTGCGCGTTGGCTGAACGCCCGCTGGGAGCATCCTGGGACGGCGACGTCCTCGGCGAGCGCTCAACCGGGGCTCAGGAACCTCCCACGCACGCGGGCGATCCTGCGGCCATGTTCGAGACGACGAGCCACCGCGAGTTCTATTGCTTCGGAAGCCGCTGCACGGTGCACGTCACCGGCGACGGGCCGCTCGGCTCGGCCGCCGATGCGGTCGACGCCGGCATGCGGATGCTGCGCACCTGGGACGCCCGCTTCTCGCGCTTCGTCGCCGGCAGCGAGCTCAACCTCCTCAACGCCGACCCGCGCGGCGCCGTCGAGGCCAGCCCGCTCATGCGGCGCCTGGTGCGCGCGATCGTGACGGCGGCCTACGAGACCGACGGCCTGGTCGACTCGACGCTCCTGGACGATCTCGAGCGCGCGGGCTACCGCGGGTCGTTCTCCGGCAACGGCCTCACGCTCGAGCAGGCGCTGCCGCTCGCGCCCGCCCGGCGCCCGGCGCGCGGCAATCCCTCCGGCGGGTGGGCGGCGGTGGGCGTCGACGAGCGCGCCGGGAAGGTCCTGCGCCCGCCCGGCGTCCGGATGGACAGCGGCGGCGTCGGCAAGGGGCTCTTCGCCGACGAGCTCGCGCGCGCCTTCGACGGCCACGCCGCGTTCGCCGTCGACTGCGGCGGCGACCTGCGTCTCGGCGGCGACCGGCCGACGCGCCGGGAGGTGTTCGTCGAGAGCCCGTTCGAAGGCCCGCGCCCGCCGCTGCACTGCTTCCTGCTGGCCGGGGGCGGCGTGGCGACCAGCGGCATCGGGCGGCGCAGCTGGCTGGACGCCGACGGCGCGCCCGCCCACCACCTTCTCGACCCGTCCACGGGCCGCCCCGCCTACACCGGCCTGGTCCAGGTCACGGCGCTCGCGCCGACCGCGCTGCGGGCCGAGGTGCTCGCCAAGGCCGCGCTGCTGGCCGGCCCCGCGGAGCTGGAACGCCGGCTGCCGCACGGCGGGCTGGCCGTCCACGACGACGGGCACGTGGAGCTCGTCGGCTCGCGCCTGGAGGCGCCGTCCGTGCGGTTCAGCCGGGAGGCCGGCCGGCTGGTCGCGGCGGCGACCCGCTGAGCGCGTCACCCGCGGCGGCCGCGTCGCGCCGGCGGGGCCGCCGCCACACGCGTGCCCGCTCCGAGGCGTAGGCCGACAGCAGCCCGACGCCGGCGAGCCCGAGCGGGGCCAGCCCGAGCACGGTCTCCTCGACCGGGACGCCGGCGATGTGCGCCAGCACCGCTACCGCCCCCGCCTGCGGCCGAGGGCGAGGCCGAGCAGGAAGGTCGCGACGGCGAGGACCGCCGCGCCCCGGGGGTCCCGCAGCCGGCCGGAGACGACCGACATGATGATCTTGCTGGCCGGCAGCGCGGACTCGGGCGCCGGCGCCGGCGGTGGAGTCGGCGGCGGCGCGGCCTCCGGTGCCGCGGCCGCCTGCGGGCCGTCGGTGCTG
Organism: Baekduia sp.; assembly: GCA_033855515.1. Taxonomy (GTDB): domain Bacteria; phylum Actinomycetota; class Thermoleophilia; order Solirubrobacterales; family Solirubrobacteraceae; genus Baekduia. Next base: position 2,045 of record JAWVGD010000073.1, on the reverse strand, counting down.
CCCTGCGGACCCGGCGCCGCCGCCGCCGGTGGCGCCACCGGCGGCGCCGGCTGCTGGGCTGCCTCGACCATGGCGGCGAGGTTCTGCGCGAAGGTGTCCGTGAGCGACGCCGCGACGTCCTTGATGACGCCCTGGCCCATCGCCGCCGCCTTGCCGCTCATCTGCATCTCGGTGACGATCGACGCCGACGTCCCGCCGTCCTGCTCGCGCAGGGCCATGCGGATGCTGGCCTGTGCCGTGCCCTGCCCGCGCGCCTCCTTGGCCTTCGCGCGCATCGTGGCCTGGTGGCTCGCCGCGTCCTTGTCGAGGATCTCGACGTCGCCGGTGTAGTTCATGGTCATGGGGCCCAGGCGCACCTTCACCGCCACCTTGTAGGCGTCGTCGCCGGTCTGCTCCAGCACCTTGGCGCCGGGCATGCACGGCGCGATCCGCTCGACGTCGAGCAGCAGGTCCCACACCGTCTCGACGGGGGCCTGCACCAGGAAGGTGTTCTCGAACTCCATGCTGTTCCTCAGGTCGGGGTGGTCATCGCCGGGCGCCGATCTCCGCGATCGCCTCGGCCAGCGCCAGCAGGTTGTGGCCGCCGACGAACGCGTCGCAGGACGGCAGCGCCGCGGCCATCCCGCCGGTCACCGGCCGGAAGCCCGCCGCCGCCTTGCGGGGGTTGACCCAGACGATGCGGTGCGCGAGCCGGTGCAGCCGCTCCATCTCGCGACCCAGGAGCGCGGGGTCGCCGGTCTCCCAGCCGTCGGAGACGATCACCACGACCGCGCCGCGGGCCATGCCCCGGCGCCCGTGGCGGTCGTTGAAGCGCTGCAGCGCCTCGCCGATGCGCGTGCCGCCCGACCAGTCCGGGGCCGCGGCGGCGGCCCGCGCGATCGCCACGTCGGGCTGGTGGCCGCGCAGCGCGCGCGTCAGCCGCGTCAGGCGTGTCGCGAAGACGAACGCCTCCGCGTCGGCGCCGCCGACAGCGCCGTGCAGGAACGTGAGGAACGCGCGTGAGTAGGGCTCCATCGAGCCCGAGATGTCGCACAAGACGACCAGCCGGCGGTGACGCTCGCGGCGCCGGCGGCGCACCTGCACGACCGGGTCGCCGCCCGTGCGGTGGCTCGCGCGCAGCGTCGCGCGCAGGTCCAGCCGCTCGCCGCGGCGGGCGCGCTGCGCCCGTCGCGTCCGCCGCAGCGGCGTCGCGAGCGACAGCTCGCGCATGAGGCGGCGCAGGTCGACGAGCTCGTCGGGCTCCAGCGCGCCGAAGTCCTTGGCGGCCAGGCGCTCGTCGGCGCTGGCGACGGGGACCGCGACCTCGCGCTCGGGTGCGTCGCGGTCCTCCGGGCCCGGTGTTGCCACGGCCGGGGCCGACCCGCCGGCGCCGCGATCGGGCGGCGCGGCCGACGGCGCGGCGCCCCTCGGTGGGGCCCGGTCGCCGCGCTCGACGCCCGGGACGGGCTGGTTGGCCGGGTCCCCGCGCGGGCCGGCCGGATCGACCAGGCCGTCGAAGGCGCTCGCGAAGACGCGGTCGAACGCGTCGACCTGCGCATGGGCCGACACGAAGACCGAGCGGGCGGTCCAGTACAGGCGCGCGCGCGTCGCCGGGCGGGTGAGCCGCAGCGCCCGCGCGAAGCGCACCGAGCGCTCGGGAGAGCACGGGATCCCAGCGTCGTGCACGGCGCGCCCGAAGCCGGCGGCCAGGCCGGCGACGTCGACGCCGGCCAGCGGGTCAGCCGCCATCGTCGGCCCCACTGCGCAGCAGCGCGCCCAGCCCGCCGGCGCGAACCTGGTCCTGGTCGTCGCGATACTTCAGGACCGCACCGAGCGTGCGCTGCACCGCGCGCTCGTCGAGGCGCTGCACCCCGAGCACCCGCAGGGCGGCCACCCAGTCGATCGCCTCGGCGATGCCCGGCGGCTTCTGGATGTCGGCGGCGCGCAGGTGCCGCACCGCCGTCGCGACGTCGGTCGCCAGCTGTGGCGCGGCGGCGGGCACGCGGCGGCGCACGATCTCGGCCTCGCGCTCGGCGCTGGGGTAGTCGATCCAGTGGTACAGGCAG